>NZ_VPDQ01000017.1:0-55875 GCF_013417535.1 Acinetobacter sp. YH12241
TAGCTCATGAAATACGGTATTCTGATGTGACAAAACCTGAATCCTGGTCGTTAAAGTGTTTGTTTGCACTCATATTTTAACTGTTAGGACTCAGGTTTTTTTATTTAAAGCAAACTATGGGACAGCAATGGGGAACTTCCTCCTTTTTCAAAGGAGGGTTGGGGGAAGATTTAATAAAAATTAAGCCACATTCCCTTCCAAGAAATCCTGCGCAAAGCGCTGTAATACCCCACCCGCTTCATACACAGAAACCTCTTCTTCAGTATCCAGACGGCAAGTCACCGGCACTTCAATGGTCTGTTTTTTGCCATCTTCAGTCACACGCTCAATCACCAGAGTCAAAGTCGAACGTGGCGCAATATTACCGATCACGCTATATAGCTCAGTACCATCCAGCTTCAAAGTTTTACGATCTGTACCCGGCTTAAACTCAAGTGGAAGTACACCCATACCGACCAGATTCGTACGGTGAATACGTTCAAAGCCTTCAGCCACAATCGCTTCTACACCTGCCAGACGCACACCTTTCGCAGCCCAGTCACGGCTTGAACCTTGACCATAATCTTTACCTGCAACAATGATGAGCGGCTGCTTACGGTTCATGTAGGTTTCAATCGCTTCCCACATACGCATCACTTCACCTTCCGGCTCGACACGTGCTTTAGAACCTTGCTTAATGGTACCGTCGGAACGCACCACCATTTCGTTATACAGCTTCGGATTCGCCAAGGTTGCACGCTGTGCAGTCAGGTGATCACCACGGTGCGTTGCGTAAGAGTTAAAGTCTTCCTCAGGCAAGCCCATTTTCGCCAGATATTGACCTGCTGCCGAATCCAACACAATCGCATTCGATGGAGATAAATGATCGGTAGTAATGTTATCGCCAAGGATGGCTAACGGACGCATATTTGCCAGAGTACGCGGTGCAGCCAATGCCCCTTCCCAGTATGGCGGACGGCGGATATAAGTACTTTGCGGACGCCAGTCATACAGCGGACTTGCTGCCTGCTCACGCTCACCCAGATCGAACATCGGAATATACACTTTCTTGAACTGTTCCGGCTTCACGGACTCTTTCACCAAAGCATCAATTTCTTCATCCGATGGCCAGATGTCTTTCAGGTAAATCGGATTGCCATCTTTGTCTGTGCCTAGTGCATCTTTCTCAATGTCAAAACGAATGGTACCGGCAATCGCATAAGCCACGACAAGCGGTGGAGATGCCAGGAAAGCCTGTTTTGCATAAGGATGAATACGGCCATCAAAGTTACGGTTACCCGACAAGACTGCTGTCGCATACAGATCACGGTCGATAATTTCCTGCTGAATCTTCGGATCAAGCGCACCAGACATGCCGTTACAGGTGGTACATGCATAGGCCACGATACCAAAGCCCAGTTTCTCCAGATCTTTTAGTACGCCTGCTTCTTCCAAATACAACGCCGCTGCTTTAGAACCCGGAGCAAAAGATGATTTCACCCACGGTTTACGCACTAAACCAAGTTCATTAGCCTTACGTGCCAACAAGCCTGCTGCCACGGTATTACGTGGGTTAGACGTATTGGTACACGAAGTAATTGCCGCGATGATGATTGCACCATCTGGCATTAAACCATCCGTACGGTTTTCTACCACACCCGCAATGCCTTTTTCTTTCAGGTCAGATGTTGATACACGCGCATGTGGATTGGATGGACCAGCGATGTTACGGGTGACAGTCGATAGGTCAAAACGCAATACACGTGGATATTCTGCCTGAGTCATTTCTGATGACCACAGACCAATCTCTTTCGCATAGGTTTCAACCAGTTTGACCTGTTCAGATTCACGACCAGTCAGCGTCAGATAATCAATGGTGTTCTGATCAATATAGAACATGGCTGCAGTTGCACCATATTCCGGGGTCATATTGGAAATCGTGGCACGATCACCGACTGACATGCTGTCTGCGCCTTCACCGAAGAATTCCAGATAAGCACCAACCACACGTTCTTTACGCAGGAATTCGGTTAGAGCTAAAACAATATCCGTTGCGGTAATGCCCGGCTGACGCTGTCCTACCAGTTCGACACCGATAATGTCTGGCAAACGCATCCATGATGCACGGCCCAGCATCACGTTCTCAGCTTCTAATCCACCAACACCGACTGAAATCACGCCTAGCGCATCCGTATGTGGAGTATGCGAGTCAGTCCCCACACAGGTATCCGGGAATGCCACGCCATCACGGTTCTGAATGACTGGTGACATTTTTTCCAGATTGATCTGGTGCATGATGCCGTTACCCGCAGGAATTACATCGACATTTTCAAACGCAGTTTTAGTCCATTCAATAAAATGGAAACGGTCTTCATTGCGGCGGTCTTCTACCGCACGGTTTTTCTCAAATGCATCTGGGTCAAAGCCGCCATATTCGACTGCCAGCGAGTGATCGACAATCAGCTGGGTCGGCACCACTGGATTGACTTTAGACGGATCACCGCCTTGATCGGCAATCGCATCACGCAGACCGGCAAGATCGACCAGTGCTGTTTGCCCTAAGATGTCATGACACACTACACGCGCCGGATACCAAGGAAAATCGTGTTCCTGTTTACGCTCAATCAACTGGCGTAAAGACTGTTCTAAAATCGCAGGGTCACAACGGCGTACCAGCTGCTCGGCCAGCACTTTAGATGTATAAGGAAGTTTGGCATATGCGCCTGGCTGAATATCTTCTACGGCTTGACGCACGTCATAATATTCCAGCTGGGTACCTTGCAACGGTTTCCGGTAGTTATTGTTCATAGCTTGCCTGCCCTCTTTCATTACTCTTTTTATTCATCAAAATATCTTGATGACTTGTTTTTTAATAAAGGCATTGTACGCTGTCGAAAGTCCATTTCCCAAATCTTATAATTTTCAAAAGCTTAAATACTAAAAATGGTATTTTTACCAAAATTACTGACCCATACTTTAGAATTTTGACTCTAAATTGCATTTTTTCTGAAAAATAGGCCTAAATCTGTCTCATTCTTTAGTATGAGATGTTGATAACAGCATAAAAAATAATCAATTTCTTGGAATGAGTTTAAGGATAAATTTCATATGAAATCAAAGCTTAGAATTTTTTAATTTTAGAAATAGCTCATTTAATAAAAAACTGAATCTATATTTTTTTATTTCAGTGTTAAGCATAACTCTTAACCGAAAATGGTAAATTTCATTGCAGATATGGCTCGATGAGTGTAGGCGAAAAAATCATTTTTCAGGTTAGACATACCCCGAAATAAGTTACATTCTCAATTCCATATATTTTTTAAGACTTTCTTACAATTTTAGAAATACGTTAAATATTTATAGGACAATGATTCATAAACATGAGCTTATAAAACGCATCCCTATCTAAAATACTTTACACACGTCATTTTAGCTTACCGTCTGTCGCCCTCCTCCTAATTTGGTGATAACAGTCTGTATCTCAACTTTGTAAATCTACCCTCGAATTACTTCACAACAACAACACTCATCACAAAAGCACATAAGGGTGATTACAATGATACAACTCGCCATTCTTGGTATCGTTGCTGCAGTGATCGCTGTACTGGCAGCAAGCTGGAATGGAGGTAAAAATCCCTCCAATCCTAAACCGCCAACTCCCAACAACCCTAACCCACCTACCACTCCCAATAATCCCAACAATCCACAACCTTCTCCAACAGCACCCGATACTTTGATTAGCAATCCGCCCCTATTGCAAAAAAATTCCAAGGGCACCCATGAACTGATCGTCGCTTATAAAACCGGCAAGATTTACAATCCGAGAAATAGTACCTGGGATCAACTGTTCGTCAGAGGTTATCTCACTAATGCCAGCTTGTTTAACAAGAAAAAAGCTGGAGAGTCTGTTGAAGACCTTTTAATTGGTCCGCAGATCCGGGTCAAACAAGGTGAAACCCTGAAAATTAACCTCAATAACCAGCTTCCACCTGAACAGAAATCCACCTGCCCAGACAAAGTGGATAATGTGAATGATCCACATTGCTTTAATACCACCAACCTGCATACTCATGGCTTCTGGGTAAGCCCTCAAGGCAATAGTGATAACGTTTTCCTTAAATTTAAACCTCAGGAAAAATTTGACTATCAGTACAAAATGGAGCCGAATCATCCGGCAGGAACCTACTGGTATCACGCTCATCTGCATGGCTCAACGGCTATTCAGGTATCGAGTGGTATGGCAGGCCCATTAATTGTAGAAGGCTCAAGAACACCAAAAGTAAAAAATGGCAAAGTCACTGAAACAGGCGATATAGACATTTTATGGAAAGAAAAAAATAGCTATCCAAATGAAAACATCCTATTGTTCCAGCAAATTCAATATCGATGCTCTAACCCTGACCCGGATGTAAAATTCGATATTCCCAACAATTGCGAAGGTAAAGGCTTAGGATTACTTGAAGATTATACAGATATCGCTAATCCTGGCTCTTGGGCCGGCCAGAACTTTTATACGTCTATCAATGGTAAAGTTTTAGGGGAGATCAAAGTTAAACAGAATGCTTTTAATCGCTGGCGCATGATTCATGGTGGTGTACGCGACACCATTGGTTTGATTATTAAAGAACTGCCAAACTCCAGTAAATTTAGCGCCGCAGACACCCTTAAAGCCTGTCTGGCATATCAGGAAGCAGATCCAAAAGAGTTTAATGAGAGTTTAAAAAGCTTACCTGTTTATACGATTGCTCAAGATGGTTTGACCATGACTCAGGTACAGCGCAGAACACTGTCTGTGTTCCAGCCTGGTTATCGTCATGATGCAATGGTTACCTTCCCAACCACCAATAAATACTGTATTTATGACTCCAAATTAAATATTGAGGATGAAGTGAATGCACCGATCCCAACGGGTCAAATTACTCCTCAACTAGCTCCAAACCACCCTTTCAATGCCCAACTACTGGGATGGGTCAATGTACAGGCAAGCAAAACAAAAGCGCAGACTCCTGCCCAGTTCCTGCAAGAGCGCGCGAAAAAAATTGGTTTAAGCAAAGAGATTCAGACTCAGTTATCCAAACTTGATCTTACTGCCTTTACCGATCATCCATCCCTAATGACTCCTGCAATTGACAAGCTGGTCGCTTCCAGACCAAAACAGTACAGTAAATTTGAACTGGCTTTCGCAAATGGTCTTAAATTTGGCTTCCGCCATAAAGAAAATGGTGACTTACTCAGTTTTGGAGATGCATTTGATGGCGAAGGATCAGTCGGTCGGACACATGCCAAAGATCCGGATCGTGAATATGTACGTCAGTTACAAATTGGACAAACGGATGAATGGGAACTGACAACCGAAGCTTTTGGTGGCCACCCTTTCCATATTCATGTTAATCCATTCCAGATTGTTAAAATCTTAAAAACTGTCACTGGTCCTAATGGCGAATCTAAAGAAGTTGATGTGAGTGAATTAGCGCCTGATGATAATGATACAGATGATGTGCAATATCGTGGTATGAAAGGACAATTCAAGGATACCCTGTTTATCAAGGCGAACTATAAATTTATTCTTCGAAGTCATTACAAGAAATTTGAAGGTGATTTTGTACAGCACTGTCATATCCTCGATCATGAAGATCAGGGCATGATGGAAACAGTAAGGGTCTGTGGGGGCAAATTCCCTTGTGATTCACCTCTGCCAACCTCGTCTCATCATCACTAATTAGACACTCCTGAAAAGGCCAACGATCCCGATTGTTGGCTTTTTTGTTTGCCTCTATTAAATGCTTGCTGCACAATAGCTTGATTGATTTTTAGTATTCAAACTGAGGCTGATCATGGCAACATCTCCTGCTTTTACCTTATTTACGCTGAATGGAGTAGATGCGCAAAAATTCCTTCAGGGTCAAGTTACTTTAAATGTCGAAACTCTGGCTGAAAACCTGACTCGCTATACAGCGATCTGTAGCTTGAAAGGACGTATCCAGTTCGGCATCTGGCTGAAAAAAATTAATCCGGAAAGCTTTGAAATTGTCAGCCCTGAAAATCAGGCAGCAGAACTGGCCAGCCACATTAAAAAGTTTGGTGCATTTTCAAAAATGAAACTGGAACAGGTTGGCCCGGTTTATCCAGTTATTAATGATATCCAGACTGATTTTGTTGAAACTGAAACGGATATTACCCTTTGGCAACAGCAAGCCATTGCTTCAGGTCAGGCTTGGATTCAAGCGGCTACTGCGACCCTGTTCCAGCCACAGGAATTGCGTCTGCATCAACGTGAAGGCATTCACTATGACAAAGGCTGTTATCTGGGTCAGGAAGTGATTGCACGCTTATGGTTTAAAGCCAAGCCAAAACACTGGCTGCATTTGATTCAAGGTACAGGCGAAGCACCTGCTGTTGCGACCAAGCTGCACAATGACGTCGAAGTGGTCAATAGCATTGGTACAGATGAGGGTTATCAGGCTTTGGTAGTTGCCAAACCTGAAGCATTGGCTGAGCTGGATGTACAAGTTCTGGAATTGCCTGAAGCTTTAAGTGGTGATGTGGCACGTCCACAATAATAACCTGTTATCTTGATGCAAAAGCCAGAATTCAATTCTGGCTTTTTTATTTTTATTAGGCTAAACAATTAAATAGACAAAGATTGACTGAATAAAACACACCTTAAACCGAGCACGCTTTTATTGATTCATCTCCTATATGATTCTCAAATAATTTGTAATTAGTCACATATTCAGTATTTACAAAGCCTGAAATCGTCTTATGATGTAGATGAAAACGACAAAAATCGCACCATGGAATTAGGTGTTAGAAAAATTAAGGTTATCGGAACAATGAAAAAATTAGTACTTGCTGCAATTCTTGCAGTGTCCAGCCAATTTGCCCTAGCAAACACTTCAAATGCCCCAGTTGACCCTCAATTTGCCAAAATTGAAGAGATGGTGAATGCCAAGAATTTCAAGGGTGCCTACGATGCTTTAAGCAAACTGGCCAGCCAGGGAAATGCACAGGCTATCTATAACTTAGGCTATTTAACGCAAACTGGCCAAGGCACTGCCAAGGACGAAAAAAAGGCTATTCAGCTATATGAACAGGCCGCCAGCAAAGGTTATCCAGTGGCCAACTATGTACTGGGCAAGAATTATACCGGTGGTACTTTAGGCCTTAAGCAGGATTTGGGCAAAGCCAAGCAATACCTTGAACGCGCATCGGCAGCCAATTTCGATGAAGCAACCGTAGATCTAGCTATACTTTTATTTGCTGAAGGTACAACAGCTTCTGACCAGCAGGCCTTGAAAAAATTACAGCCTCTGATTAGTAAGGGTAATATGCCGGCCATTCATGCCAAAGCCTTATATGACATCAGCAACGGCTTTAAAACCAAGAATGAAAAGCCGATCCAGCAAGGCTTGAGCAGTATTCAGGATCTGGCGAAAAAAGGCTATATCCCCGCCCTGATGGCGATTGGCAATATGTTTGCCAACGGTAGTATTGTTGCGCAAAACCTGCCTGAAGCGAAAAAGATCTTTGCGGCCCTGGCACAGGAAAATATTCCTAAGGCCAGAGAATCTCTAGCAGCAGTGGATAAAATGATTGCTGAACAGAAAAAAGCACCTGCCAAAAAAAGTTGATCAGACTTAATCAAAATAAAAAAGCTCCTATTGGAGCTTTTTTATGGGCTATAGATTTATAAGCCAGCTTGTTTAACTCCACCACAAAGTAATAAGTCCACTCGCAACCACGAAACCTGCGATAGTACTCATCAATAAAGGGGTTAAGGTTCGCTCATTAAGGCCGTATGCTTGTCCTAACATACCGAAAATCGTTGGCATAGGCAGTGCTGCAATCAAAGTCCCAGCATAGATCATTTCCTGACTCAGCTGAGTCAGTCGACTAAGACCTAGATACATCAGGATCGGCATCAGGATATTGCTGGAAAATACCAAATAGAAACTTTGCAGATTCACATATTTCAGGCTCATGCCCACGATTCCGCCACCAATCGCAAACAGCGCCAAAGGTGAGGCAGTCTGTCCAATCATGGCAAAGACCTGGTCCAGATAAATTGGCAGGCGAATTTCAAAAATCGCACAGGCCATACCCAGCATCACCCCCATAAATAAAGGGTTCTTGAACAGCATGAGAATGGTACTTTTCACAAGACTACCCAGATTGGCTTGATGTTGGGTACCGAGTGCAGCCAGGATCAAGACCATCGGTATCAGAATCATGCTTTCAATAATGACCACCAATGAGGTATAGGTCATTGCATGCTGTCCCACCAATAAAGTGAGTACTGCTGTACCGATCAATCCGGTATTGGACATTGCTGCCCCTAAGGACAGAACAGCACTATGCGAGGAGGTATTCCGGAACTGACGGTGCATCAGCCAGAAGCTGAAACCATAAAGTAATAAAGTGACAGAGGTATAGACCGCAAAGTATTCAAAATACCAGATTTCATGCAGATCTTTAGAGGCTAAAAACTGGAAGAACAGTAACGGTAAGGCCACTTTGATGACAAAGGCCCCTACCATTTCGACCTGTTCTTTTTTTAGAATTTGACATTTCACACTCAGGTAACCTAGTGCCAATAATAAAAATATGGGCACAATTACCGCAATAATCATATGAAATGTCCTGTTGTTTGAGATGCGTTATTATAAGCCTTTCTAAGAAAAAATGGCCTTAAAACGATTCAAACAACTGATTTAAGCCATGCGGTGCAGAACGTAAATATTGTGGAGAAATGGCTATTTTCTCATCCAGCGTTACTGCGGCATGCCAAGGCCAGCGTGGATCATAAAGCAAGGCACGTGCAATCGCGATCGCATCAGCCTGTTTATACTCCAGTATGCCTTCTGCCTGCTGTGCATCGGTAATCAAACCCACAGCAATGACTGGAATATTCACGTCCTTTTTAATCGCTTCAGCAAAAGGGACCTGATAATTCGGATGTACATCAATTTTCTGATCTACATGTAAACCTGCACTCGAAACATGAATATAGACTGCACCTAGCTTCTCTAGTGCTTTGGATAGTTCGACTGAAGATTCTACATCCCAACTTTCTACACTATCCATCCAGTCCGTTGCTGAGATACGAACACCAATTGGAAAACCTTCTGGTACGGCGGCTTTTATTGCTTCAAATACTTCAAGCGTCAGACGAATACGGTTTTCAAATGAACCGCCATATTGATCCTGACGATGATTCGATAACGGTGACATGAACTGATGCAATAGATAACCATGTGCTGCATGTAGTTCAATCAATTCAAAGCCTGCTTCAACCGCTCGCTTGGCACTGGCTGCAAAATCCTGAATCACTTGCTGGATTTCATCAACACTTAAAGACTTGGATGGATGTTCATGAGCCTGGAAAGGAATATCACTGGCAGAGACAGTTTGCCAGCCGAGTGAATGATCTGGGGCGAACTGCCCTTTGCCACCCCAAGGTTTATCTGTAGAGGCTTTACGGCCTGCATGTGCAAGCTGTATTGCAAAAGGCATAGGAGAAATTGACTTGACCTTTTGCAGTAAGGTTTTGATCTGGCTGGCCTGCTGGTCATTCCAAAGCCCTAAATCGGCATAACTGATGCGACCTTCAGGTTGTACAGCGGTGGCTTCCACAATGCAAAGACCTGCACTGGATAAGGCATAATTGGCCCATTGTTGTTCATGCCAGTAAGTGATTTCACCTTGCTCGGTTGCAGAGTACTGACACATCGGGGCAATCACAATTTTATTTTTAAGTTGCAATGATCCAAACTGAACCGGCTGAAATAGTAGTGACACGCGGTATTCCCTCTTTTTGTGAAGTGGCTTTTCAGAACTTTTTACCAAAAAATAAAAAACAGGCTCTGATGAGCCTGTTTATTTATAACGTGATTAAATTCTTTTTAGAAGATCACTCGTGTAGTCAAACCTAACACCAATGCATTATCCACTTGATTGCTAGACCCCGGATTTATAACGTATTGCAGGTTTGGACGTAGCATCAGCCATTTTGTTGCGTTATAGCTGTAGTTGAGTTCGATATTGTATTCGGCACTCGCATCATAAATTGGACGTGAATCTGCAAAGCGGTCATTTACATGTACACGATTAACCGCTAAACCCAATATATCATTCGGCTGGCTATCCACCAGACCAATATATTTCAGACCCAACTGTTGTGAATTATCTACTTTATTGGTATCACGATCATGCCAGGTAAAGTTAGCGAATGAGTGTAAACCCTGACGGTCATTACCCGTTGAAGTCAATTGCTGCTCTACAGCTAACCAGCCCGCAAAGGTGCGGTTTTTTCCTTCACCTGTCGCAACATCTTTCTGGTTGGCAACATCATCAGCAGTGTTATACATACCGCCTACACGATAGCTGCCAGGCAAACCATTTACCAATGATTTTGGTGTCCAGATTACTTCTGCAGGAATGGTCACACCATCAGCATTGTCGGTATCCAGACTCCAGCCCTGACCTTCGGCTTTGGCATTACCATTATCTGGATTAAATTCATAAACACCGACTTGTACAGCAACTTCAGGATTTAACTGCTGTTTTACACGTGCACCCCATTGTGCGACTGGGGTATTCATCCAGATATTGCCCTGCCATTTACCCATCTGCGCAGCACAAAATGCTGTACTGGCAAAATCACAGGCCATCACATTAAAGTCCATACCGAGACCCAGACGACCAGCTTTAATGCTCAGTCCTTGATCCTTATAGTTCTTTTCAATTGAAAGTTCGGTTAAACGGCTGTCCTGGTTACCACGGCCAAATGTCCCTTGAACATTGGCCCATTGAGCTGCATCACCTTGTAAATCACGTACCGATGTACTTTGACCCTGACGCGCAGTCGCCACTGCACGAACAGTTACGCCATCCCAGCCAGCCAGTTTTTCCATGTCTAACTGTGTACCCAACCATAACTGTGCAGAAGTTAGAGGATCAGCCCCTTCATTACGTCCGCCATCAGCCAGATACGCTGTATCTGTCAGTAAGTTTGCTTCAAACTTGACACCTTGTTGAGCAAGTTCAGTACGTTTTCCATTCCAGTCACCTAATAGGTACTGTCCTTGAGGATCAAATGCAGATTCAGCCTGAGCAGAGGTCATGGCTGCCATCAATGGCAATAAAGCTAGACTTAACTTTTTCATATAAAACCTAAACATATGGAGAGAGTAAAGGCAGCCTGATGCATGCCCTGTATGACTTGATACAGAACGTTACATAACTTTTCACTTAAAAACGCAGCATTTTTTTTATTATTGGTAAAACTTTAAGTTATAAGAAAAGATGTTTTATATAACAATAAATTCTATAGAATTTATATTTTTCAGTAAGTTAAATACTAAAAATCAAACAATATACTTCCTATTTTTATTATTTGGATCTGAAACCATCTCAATATTAAAGTTTATTTTTTAACCAATTGTTAAAATATTTTTGAATGTCCTGCTTATAACTTCTATTCAAACAGGACTTGCATTCAGACTTAAAACGCCCAATATTAGCCTCATGATATTAGCTGCTAAGTGTTATGCCTGAATTACCCGAAGTTGAAACCACCAAAACCAGCCTCCTTCCCCTTCTTAATCAGCAAGTGCTAAAAGTTGAAGTGCGTCAGCCTAGTTTACGTTGGCCGATTCCTGATGATCTCGCGCGTCTGCAAGGACAGCGCCTGATTCAGCTTACGCGTCGTTCCAAATATATTCTGGCGCAATTTGAACAGGATACGATGCTCTGGCATCTGGGTATGTCAGGCAGCTTTCGCTTGTGTGAAGCCAATGAAAAATTGCGCAAGCATGATCATCTGATTATCCAGTTTGAAGAGATCCAGCTGCGTTACCATGATCCGCGCCGTTTCGGCTGTATTCTCTGGTTAGACGCTCAATCACAAAGCAAACTGATTGATACGCTTGGGCCGGAGCCATTAAGCGATGCTTTTAATGCCGAATATCTATTTGAAAAACTAAAAAATAAAAACGTTGGCACCAAAGTTGCAATTATGGATAACCATTTCGTGGTCGGCGTAGGCAATATCTATGCAACTGAAAGCCTGTTCAATATGGGTATTCATCCAGCCCAGCCAGTCTCAAGTTTGAGTTTCGAACAGATTGAAAAACTGGTGGTTGAGATCAAGCGTATTTTAAAACAGGCGATTGACTTAGGTGGTTCTACCTTACGCGACTACACCAATGCTATGGGAGAAAATGGTTATTTCCAACAGACGCTGTTGGCTTATGGCCGTGCAGGAGAAATGTGCGTGAACTGCGAAACGACACTGGAAAATATCAAGCTCGGCCAGCGCGCATCCGTCTATTGTCCTGAATGCCAGCCGCTAAAAAAGGTAAAGCTTTCACCTAAGCGTGTGGCTGCTGTACGAGGTAAGAAATCATGAAGACTGCGATTGTCCGTCATATTCTGGTGAAGGATAAAGATACGGCTGAACAGCTTAAGAAGAAGATTCTGGCAGGTGCAGATTTTTCTAAGATTGCCAAACAATATTCGACCTGTAACTCTGCCAAACGTGGTGGTGAACTCGGTGAAGTGAAAAAAGGCCAACTTGTTCCAGTGATTGATAAACTGGTCTTTACTGCTGCAGAACATGTTCTACATGGCCCAATCAAAAGTCAGTTCGGTTTTCATTTGGTCGAAATTAAGTTTCGGATGGATTTTTAATTTTATAAATCCCTCCCAACCTCCCTTTAAGAAAGGGAGGAGTCCCCCTTTGAAAAAGGGGGATTTAGGGGGATTAAAAAAACGGCACACTCAGCGCCGTTTTTTATTTATCCCTAAAGCTTAAGCTTCCGGACGTTTTTTTAGCTCATCACGAATTTCACGTAACAATGCAATATCTTCCGGAGTCGCTTCAGGTTCAGGCGCTGCTTCTTCTGCTTTATCACGGCGCAGTTTGTTCATCAGTTTCACCAACCAGAATACAACCCATGCCAATAACAGGAAGTTAATGAGAATGGTCAAGAAATTACCATAAGCAAAGACATTCAGACCGGCTGCCTGTGCTTCAGCCAGATTGGTCACATTATTTGGATTATCGCCTAACACGACAAACCAGTTAGAGTAATCAACATCACCACCCAAGATCCAGCTCACGACAGGCATGATAATGTCTTTCACCATAGAATCGATAATTTTACCGAAAGCACCGCCAATGATCACACCCACTGCGAGATCCATGACATTGCCTTTTACCGCAAATTCTTTAAATTCTTGAATAATGCTCATAAAGTCACCAGTATTTTTATACAATTTTGTGATGGATTATACATTAGTTAGGGATTTCTATTTAAAACTAATTTATTAAGTGTATGTAATTTCTACCCAATAAAAAAGCCGCTGAACTGATTCAGCGGCTTTTTTCGTATCAGTGACCGGTCTTATTTAGAACGGTTACGTTTACGTTCGTTTTCAGTCAGGTAACGTTTACGGATACGGATTGACTTAGGTGTTACTTCAACTAGCTCGTCATCTTCAATGAATTCAAGCGCTTGTTCTAGCGTGTATTCAAGGTTTGGAACAAGAGTCAATGCTTCATCAGTACCAGACGCACGTACGTTAGTTAACTGTTTCGCTTTAGTTGGGTTAACCACCATGTCGTCAGAACGTGAGTTGATACCTACGATCATACCTTCATAAACTTCTAACTGTGGTTTAGCAAACAGACGACCACGGTCTTGAAGTGTGAACAGTGCATAGCCCAGGCAAGTACCTTGAACCATAGAAATCAGTACACCGTTTTGACGTTTCGCAACAGTACCTTGTTTAGCAGGACCGTAGTGCGAGAAGCTTGAAGTCATGATACCAGTACCAGAAGTCATGGTCATGAATTCAGAACGGAAACCGATCAAGCCACGTGAAGGAACAGTTGCTTCAATACGGATACGGCCTTTACCGTCAACTTCCATATTGGTCATTTCGCCTTTACGGTGACCCATTTGTTCCATTACAGAACCTTGGTGCTGTTCTTCAACGTCAAACGTTACGTTTTCGTACGGTTCTTGCATTTGACCGTCGATTTCTTTCATGATCACTTGCGGACGTGATACACCAAGCTCGAAGCCTTCACGACGCATGTTTTCGATCAGTACAGAAAGGTGAAGCTCACCACGACCAGATACTTTGAAACGGTCAGGACTGTCAGTATCTTCAACACGAAGTGCTACGTTGTGGATCAATTCGCGGTCAAGACGCTCACGGATATTACGTGAAGTTACGAATTTACCTTCTTTACCAGCGAACGGAGAGTTGTTCACCTGGAAAGTCATAGACACTGTAGGTTCATCTACAGAAAGTGCTGGAAGCGCTTCAACATTTTTAGGATCACAGATTGTATCTGAAATGTTCAGTGCATCGATACCAGTTACACAAACGATATCACCTGCAGAAGCTTCTTCAATGTCAACACGTTCTAGACCATGGTAACCCATGATTTTCAGGATACGGCCGTTACGGGTTTTGCCTTCTTTGTCGATCACAGTCACAGGAGTGTTTAATTTCACTGAACCGCGCTGGATACGACCAACACCGATTACACCTACGAAGCTGTTATAGTCCAAAGATGAAATTTGCATCTGGAATGGACCATCAACGTCAACTGCTGGTGGCTCAACGATGTCTACGATTGTTTGGAACAATGGAGTCATGTCGTCAGCAAGTTCTTCTGGAGAAGGACCAGCAACACCACGAAGACCAGAAGCATAAACTACTGGGAAGTCTAACTGTTCGTCAGTACCGCCAAGGTTGTCGAACAGGTCGAATACTTGGTCGATTACCCAGTCTGGACGCGCACTTGGTTTATCAACTTTATTGATAATTACGATTGGTTTCAAACCACGCGCGAACGCTTTTTGCGTTACGAAACGGGTTTGTGGCATAGGACCTTCTTGTGAATCTACAAGAAGCAGTACGCAGTCAACCATCGACATTACACGTTCAACTTCACCACCAAAGTCGGCGTGTCCCGGGGTGTCCACGATGTTAATACGGTATTCTGTATCTGTACGTTTATCTAACCACTTGATTGCAGTGTTTTTTGCAAGAATGGTAATACCACGTTCAGATTCTAACGCGTTCGAATCCATGACACGCTCGATCTCACCCGCGCGATCACCGAGAGCACCTGATTGTTGCAAAAGTTTGTCTACAAGAGTGGTTTTACCATGGTCGACGTGCGCGATAATGGCAATGTTACGGAGAGTTTTAATATCTGACATGTAAATTCGATACGTTTTAAATTTGAGGGCAAATTATACAGAAAAATACAAACTTTTGACAGTGACTGTTTGTAGAGAGCGTCAATTTTTTTTCCAATTACTTTTGTAATGACGTGTAACTCGATTAGAATAGCGCCACCCAGCCTTAATTTGCATTGACACATGTCTGATTTTAATCAATCTCCTCTTTCTAAAGATCAACTTGACCTTGTCTACGGCCTTGAAGATCGTCCTAAACCGTTTATCGCATTTTTAGCCGCATTCCAGCATTTATTGGCCATTATTGTCCCAATTGTAACGCCAGGTTTACTGATCTGTCTCGCATTGGGTGTGTCTAAAGAAGACACCAACATGATCTTGTCCATGTCTTTGGTGATCTCTGGTATCGCAACTTTCTTACAATCCAAGAAAGTGGGTCCCTTTGGCGCAGGCTTGCTGATTGTTCAGGGTACAAGTTTTAACTTTATTGGCCCAATCATCGGGATCGGTTCAGCGATGGTCGCTGCAGGCACACCGGTAGAAGCGGTGATGGCTTCGATCTTTGGTGTAGTGATTGCAGGTTCATTTATTGAAATGGGCGTGTCACGCATTTTGCCATGGGTGAAGAAACTCATTACTCCACTAGTAACGGGTATTGTAGTTCTATTGATTGGTTTAACCTTGATTAAAGAAGGTCTGATCAGCATGGGTGGTGGTTATCAAGCCATGGGTGACAAAACTTTCGCCAATGCAGATAACCTGATCATGTCATGTACCGTTCTGGCATTAATTATTTTACTGAACCGTGTGCGTATTACCTGGGTAAAAAGCTCAGCAATTCTGATTGCACTGGTTGTGGGTTATATCCTTGCCGGCTTTATGGGTCATCTCAACTTTGATGGTTTAAAAGATGCACCTCTGGTTCAGATTCCTACCCCAATGCATTTTGGTTTAAGCTTCTCATGGAGCTTATTCATTCCAATGGCATTCATTTACCTGGTGACTTCACTAGAAGCCATTGGTGATATTACCGCAACATCAAAATTATCGAATCAGCCAGTGGATGGTCAAACCTGGATGAATCGCATTAAAGGTGGTGTGTTAGTGAATGGTGCTAACTCTCTGCTTGCAGGCTTATTTAATACCTTCCCAAGTTCAGTTTTCGCACAAAATAATGGTGTGATTCAATTGACTGGTGTAGCTAGCCGTTATGTTGGGATATGGATCGCAGCACTCCTTGTGATTCTAGGTCTACTGCCTGCTGTTGCAGGTGTGATCCAAGCCGTTCCTCAAGCTGTGCTTGGTGGCGCAGTGATGGTGATGTTCGGTGCAGTCGCTGCATCTGGGATTAATATCCTGTCTGGTATTCACTTAGACCGTCGTGCCCTGCTGATCATTGCAATTTCGCTTGCACTTGGCTTAGGCGTTGCACAGGTACCTCAGATTCTGGAACATCTTCCTGAATTATTCCGTAACATCTTTAGTTCCGGTGTTGCGACAGGCGGTATTGCAGCCCTCATATTGAATATTGTACTTCCTGAAGTAAAGAAGTAATTTCATGTCCAAAAAACACTGTCTGAGTTGGACTCGGACAGTGTTTTTTCTATTGGAGAGAGATCTATGGATCCTAAAAGCGAAGTTTTATTAAGACAATATGATTATTTGTCTGGTCGCGTATTGCTGGTAAATGCCCCGACCGATGAGCTTCTTGCTGAATGTGGTGAATCTATCCAGCCCTTTGTTTGGACATGGAATTATAATGATTTTCAATATTTCCAGTCACAGCAGGCCCAGATTCATTTCGGCGCAGAATTTCCTGATCAGGAATTTGATCAGGCAGTTATTTTCGTACCTAAATCAAAAGAATTATTGAATTATCTGATTCACAATATTGCAGCCCGATTAAAACAAGGCAGCAGTGTCTTTCTGGTCGGTGAAAAGAAAGGTGGCGTAGAGCGTGCGGCAAAGCAGCTACAGGCTTATGGTAAACTCATCAAGCTCGATAGCGCACGACATTGCCAATTGTGGCAATTGACTCTAGACTGCACGGTCGAAGCAAAAGCGTTGGCAGATTGGGCACAGACCTATACAGTTGCGACACCAAAAGGTGATTTGCAGATTTGTGCACTTCCAGGTGTATTCAGTCAGGATCATCTGGATGTAGGAACAGCGGTGTTCTTACCCTATTTATCTCAGGTGACCTCAGGCAAGATTGCCGACTTTGGCTGTGGCGCAGGTGTGATCAGTGCTTATTTAGCCAAACTGAATCCTGAGAACCGTATTTTTGCTCTGGACGTAGATGCCTTTGCCTTGGCTTCTACCCAAATGACATTTGAGAAAAATCAGCTCAGTCCTCAGCAGCTGGAAATTAAAGCTGTATCAGGTATTGAAGATGCACCGCTTTTTTTACATGCCATTGTCAGCAATCCCCCTTTCCATCAGGGAATCCAGACCGACTATGCGGCTAGCGAAACTTTATGCAAGACTTCGCGTCGTCATCTCAAGTCTGGCGGTGAATTATGGATTGTGGCAAACCGTTTCTTAAATTATCCAATTTTAATTGAACAAAGTTTTGGCCAATGTACAGTCAAAACTGATCAACAAGGTTTTAAAGTGCTCTTCGCCAGCACTCAAAAAAATGCTAAGGAATCATGATGAGCGAAACTCAGAACAGCGTGCAGCTGCAGCGTAAGCTTGGTGCTCGTCATCTCAATATGATCGCGATTGGCGGGTCTATCGGTACAGGTTTATTCCTGGCCTCAGGTGCGACTATTGCCAGCGCAGGCCCGGGTGGTGCACTTCTCGCCTATGCCCTGATTGGCGTAATGATTTATTTCTTGATGACCAGTCTGGGAGAACTTGCGACTCATAATCCGACCTCGGGCGCATTCTTTACCTACGGTACCAAATATGTCGAAGGTGGTTTCGGTTTCGCTTTAGGCTGGAACTACTGGTACAACTGGGCGATTACCGTTGCCTTTGAACTGGTTGCCGTACAGTTCATTATGAAATTCTGGTTCCCTGATATTCCGGGCTTTTACTGGAGTGCGATCTTCCTCGCTGTGATCTTTGGGATTAACGCTCTCACAGTAAAAGGTTTTGGTGAATCAGAATTCTTCTTCTCATTAGTGAAAGTTCTGGCAATTATTGCCTTTATCATCATCGGGATCTGGATGATTGTCAAGATCATGCTCACACCGGGTGTTTCGGCATTTGCAAACTGGAGCGTAGGTGAAGCGCCTTTTGTAGGCGGTTTCCAGGCCTTGATTGGTGTTGCCATGATTGCCGGATTCTCGTTCCAGGGTACCGAGATGGTTGGTGTAGCGGCTGGTGAATCTAAAGATCCGCAAAAAACCATTCCAGTCGCGATCAAGCAAATCTTCTGGCGAATCCTGCTGTTCTATATCGTATGTATTTTCATTATCGGTACATTGGTTGCTTATAATGATCCGCGTCTCTTACAGGCAGCTGCAACTGAAGATATTGCCCTTTCTCCATTTACTCTATTATATGAGAAAGCAGGTTTTGCTTTTGCAGCGAGCATGATGAATGCGGTAATTCTGACTGCGATTCTGTCTGCAGGTAACTCAGGCATGTATTCTTCGACCCGTATGCTGTTTGATATGGCGCGTAAAGGCAGTGCGCCTAAGCTGTTTGCCCATCTGGATCCACGCGGTGTACCGATGAATGCCCTGTATGCGACCACGGCGATTGCGGCACTATGCTTCTTGACTACATTCTTTGGCGAGCAGGAAGTCTTTAACTGGTTGCTGAATATGTCAGGTATGTGTGGCTTCATTGTCTGGCTCGGAATTGCGATCTCACATTACCGCTTCCGTAAAGGTTATCTGGCTCAAGGCTATCAACTTGAAGGTCTAGCCTATAGAGCTAAATTCTTCCCGTTCGCGCCTTGGTTTGCCTTCGTCCTTTGTTCAATTGTTGTTCTAGGTCAAAATTATCAAGCTGTCCTAGATGGTGAGTGGTTGGCTGTCCTTTCTACTTATATCGGTATTTTATTATTCCTGGTGATCTGGCTAGGTTATAAGTGGAAATATAAAACCAAACTGGTTTCCTATCAGGAGATGGATGTTCGACCGATGAATATTGAAAAACACTAAGTTCTCACCTTTATTAAAAAAGCAGCTCAAGTAGCTGCTTTTTTATATTCTGAAATCAGCTATGACGCATGACAAAATTACGGTCATCAATCACGATGACTTGCTGACAAATACCTTTTACTCGACGCTGCTGTTCGAAAACTTCTTTAGACATAGCATTAAAACTATCAAAGAAACTGATTTCTTTTTCATTGATTTCATAAATTAATGAATGGTTCCCTACCCCTTCCAGCGTATCGTAGAACACGATTACAAAACGGCCTTTATCTACTGATTTTTGAATATCTGTATAAGAAAGTGGATATTCATGAACAGACACTTTGAGTTCTTGTGCTTTTTGATAAAACTGGATTTCAAGCGGCTGTTTATCGGGATCAGTTTCTGTAAAAAATTCAACATCAAGCCCTAGTGTTTTAAGTGCAACAGCGAGTGCAATACTTGAAGCTCCCATCTCATCATTATACTGTGTCAATTGCACCAGATCAGGAATATGCAGATCTATTCCATAATGATGAAAAACCATCCAGATCGCATAAATACCACTATTAGCTTCCAGACTTTGTAAGTCTTGAGGAAGTTCTATGCTCATGCTTTAACTCAAAATCAGTTTCGAGCAGCAAGTGTATGCAAAAAACAGCCATAAAAAAAGCGACTCTTTGAGTCGCTTTTTTTAATCACTGTTCAATAACGAATTATTGAGCAGCTGGTTGTTCAGCTAGAACAGTACGGCTACCAGTGATTGTCGCGAATACACGACGGTTCATAGCACGACCTTCTTTAGTGTTGTTGTCAGCAATCGGTTGATCCCAAGCGAAACCTTGAGTAGACAAACGAGATGCATCTACGTTGTATTCGTTAACAAGTGCAGATTTAACAGAGTTAGCACGAGCTAGAGATAAACGTTCGTTCAATGCACGTGGACCAGTGCTGTCTGTGTGACCTTCGATACGAGCAGTTGCGTTTGGATATTCAACTAGCTTCTCAGCAACTTTCGCGATTTCTGGTTTGTATTGGTCTTTGATGTTTGATTTATTCGTATCAAAGAACACGCGAAGTTCCATGTTCAGGTCTTCAGTCAACTCTTGTGGAGCTGGAGCTACTGGAGCTACTGGCTCAACTGGAGCAACTTCTACAACGTCAGCAGCTGGTTTCAAACGGCCACCTAGAACTACGTTAAGACCAGCAAGTGCTGTATAGTTCCAGAATTTTTCGTCAAAGTGGTAAGTACCACGAGCTTCAGTACGTAGCGCTAAAGCATCGTTGATGTGCCAGAATGCACCGATACCAGCATTACCTAGTGTACCTTCTTCTTCATCACCACGAGTACCGCGATCTACACCATCAAATTCATATTTGTAGTGACCAGCACCTAACAATGCATATGGCTTGATTTTGCTGTCATAGTTGCCAGTGAACACATCAGAAGTTGCATAGAAGTTACCTGCGATGTTCTGGCCTTTGTATTCTGCACCAGGAGCTGCATAATCTACATCGCCTTTAACCTGGCTATATTCAGCTTCGAAACCTAACCATGGAGTTAATTCAACACCAATCGCAGCACCAACGAATAAATCGTCTTGCATTTCACCTTGAGATGGAATTAATAACTCACCGTCATTACCGCCATTGTTGTGTTGGGTGTCTTGCCAAGTATAACCTAACATTAATGGAGTAACAGTTACGCCTGCGTTTGCAGCAGCAAAAGGAGCAGCTACAAGCATTGCTAAAGCAATACGACTCATTTTCATGGATTTATCCTCCAGAGATAACAATTGTTGTTCAAGCTCAAGCCTTCTAATAGGCCATTCTGAGATAGGCTTTTTTTACCCCAGTGTTATTTTTAAGCTATTCACTGCGCATCATACAAACACTTTATTATTTTTCCAAGTGCTTGATTAATCTAATCAAGTAAATTATTGACAAAATTACTTACAATTTCCGTTGTAATTCAGTAATTTTTTACTCAATTTTTTGTTGTGAATCGCCTATTGTCATTGCCAATTTATTTTTAAGCGCCTTTTTGAATTTTGAGTAAGGCATTTCTTACTCGCTCAATTAAGCATAAAAAACGCACAATTAATAGCATGTTTCAAATAAAAATAATATATAAATCAGGTAACTCTATGTATAAAAAGATAACAAGAGCGTTCACTATTGTTGAGTTAATTATCTGTATTGCCCTTATCGCAATTGTGGTCACAATTGCCTTGCCTTACTTTCATGATTATTTATCCAAGCAGGAAGCCAAAAATATTCCGATGAAACTTACAGCAACCAATCGTTATGCACGCAGCCAGGCAGCTGTGTTTCACCAGAATATTGTGATTTGTCCCAGTCAAGATTCATTAACCTGCCAAGCAAACCAATGGAATAAAAATTTGCTGGTATTTATTGATAAAAACCGTAATCGTCAAGTCGACAATGACGAACAAATTTTACACATTGAACAACTTAATCTTAAATACGGTAACTTGAGTTGGCGAGGTGCTTTAAGTATGCCGAACGTAACTTATCAAGCCCAGACGGCTTTACCAATTGGATCGAATGGCAGCTTTTATTATTGTTCTACTCACCTTGCATCTCAGCAACGTATTGTCTTGAATAAAATGGGACATATCCGAATCGAACATCTGGCCTCCTGTTAATAAAACCCTAGAGTCTATGATTTATCCAGATTAGGACTTTAATCCTGTACTTTTTTCAATATACTGCTTAGGTTCGAGAAAAAATGATCAAAACTTATAGGGAGATATAACAATGACTGACATCGTAATTGTCAATGGCGCACGTACAGCAATGGGCGGCTTTCAAGGCAGCTTGGCTAGCGTTACTGCACCTGAACTAGGTGCTGTCACCATCAAAGAAGCGATTGCTCGTTCAGGCTTGCAGCCAACCGATATTGAAGAAGTCATTATGGGTTGTGTACTCCCGGCAGGTTTAAAACAAGGTCCTGCTCGTCAAGCGATGCGTAAAGCGGGTCTGCCTGATTCTACAGGTGCCGTCACCATCAACAAATTATGTGGTTCAGGCATGAAAGCAGTTATGCAAGCGGCAGATATGATTAAGGCAGGTTCTGCAACTTATGTGGTTGCAGGTGGGATGGAATCCATGACCAATGCGCCATATGTATTGCCAAAAGCGCGTGGCGGTTTCCGTATGGGTCATGGTGAAATCAAGGACCATATGTTCCTGGATGGCCTGGAAGATGCCGAAACTGGTCGCCTGATGGGCTCATTTGCTCAAGATATGGCGAATACAAAAGGCTATACCCGTGAACAGATGGATGAGTTTGCGATCCGTTCACTGAAACGTGCTCAAACTGCAGTCAATGAAGGTTACTTCGCTGATGAAATCGTGCCAGTCACTGTTTCCACCCGTAAAGGTGATGTCGTAGTTGATAAGGACGAACAACCTTTCAATGCCAATATTGATAAGATTCCAACTCTTCGTCCTGCTTTTGCAAAAGACGGGACAATTACGGCAGCAAATGCCAGCTCAATTTCAGATGGTGCCTCTGCCCTTGTGCTGACTTCAAGCGACAATGCAGCAGCTAAAGGTTTAGCGCCTTTGGCTAAAATCATTGCTTATGCTTCAAACTCCCAGCATCCATCTGAATTCACGATTGCGCCAGTGGGTGCGATTCAGAAAGTTCTGGATAAAACTGGCTGGAAAGCTGAGGAAGTTGACCTTTGGGAAATCAATGAAGCGTTTGCTATGGTCACCATGTGCCCAATGGATGAGTTCAAGCTTGATCCTGAAAAAGTCAACATCAATGGTGGTGCATGTGCGCTCGGTCACCCGGTTGGTTCTACAGGTTCACGTATTATCCTGACCTTGATTCATGCATTGAAACGTACAGGCGGTAAACGTGGTATCGCTGCGCTATGTATTGGCGGTGGTGAAGCAACTGCGGTCGCAATCGAACTGATCTAATTCTTTTATAATCAATTCGTAGAGAGGGCTTTTATAGCCCTCTTTTTATTTTATAAATATTTCATTTTTTTATTATCTATCCATAAAGTAAATTCTTTTAATTACATTTTCATAAAGCTTCTTTATCAATCAGATTCAATTCAGGGCGTAAATTAAAGGGATTCAGAATAAGAAAAGGAATCCTGCATGCGACTTAATCACTATCTCAATTTCCAGGGTGAAACCGAAGCTGCCTTTACCTTTTATCGTTCGGTATTTGGTGGCGAATTTTCCAGTCTAACCCGTTATGGAGATACGCCTGGACAGCAAGGAATTGATTTATCAGATGAAGAAAAAAATCTGATTTTGCATATCTCACTTCCAATTAATGAATACACAGAGCTCATGGGCTCTGATATCAATGACAAACTCTGTACTGAAAATACACCAGCATTTAGTAAGGGTACTAATCACTATATTGCGATTATTTTAAGTGCCAATGAACAGGATGAAGCCAAACGACTCTATGAAGCTTTATCGGTGAATGGTCAAATCGAAATGCCTTTAGAAAAAACCTTTTGGGGTGCGCTTTATAGTGCCTTTACGGATCAATTCGGAGTGCAATGGATGATTAACTGCCTACTTGAAGAACGTGCACCCTAAGATTTAAATACAAAAAAGCCTCCAGATGGAGGCTTTTTTAGTTGAAGGTGAATTAAGCCCCAGTTTGATAATTCGGCGTCGGTACTGCTGTAGAAGCTTGGTAAGGATTGGTAAAATCACCCAAACCTGCAGCTGCTTCCTGAATATCTTTACCTTCTTTAATGACAAAAGTATCGAAACCAGAACGCTTCATGTAGTTCAAGACATCTTTGAACACATCACCAGTCGCACGCAGCTCACCCTGGAAACCTTGACGGCGAAGCAATGCAGCAAATGAATAACCACGGCCATCATTAAAACCTGCAAACTCAATAAAAATCGCATCAAGTTGCTCAAGCGGAAATTCATTGGTTTCAGGTGAA
The DNA here is from genome assembly GCF_013417535.1 of Acinetobacter sp. YH12241. Taxonomy (NCBI): domain Bacteria; kingdom Pseudomonadati; phylum Pseudomonadota; class Gammaproteobacteria; order Moraxellales; family Moraxellaceae; genus Acinetobacter; species Acinetobacter sp. YH12241. The sequence goes on from NZ_VPDQ01000017.1 coordinate 24,256, forward strand.
GCATCAACCGTTAAGTACAATGCTTTTTTACCAGAAATATTGGCAATCTGGTCTAACTGCTCTACAGTCAGAACTACATCACCCTGTGGCAATATACCATCTTCACCAATTAGCTGGTAAGTGTTATCTGCAATTGTGCCATCTTTAGAGAGCACTTGTAGTGCGGTATTAAGCATATGCGCGCTCCTTGAATGGTTGAATGCCGACACGACGATAAGTATCGATAAACTCTTCACCATCCTGACGCAAGTCAAGATAAGTATTCAGAATTTCTTCTACGATATCCGGCACCACTTCTGCAGCAAATGATGGCCCAAGAATGTCACCAATAGAGGCATCATGATCCGCATTACCACCTAAAGTGATCTGATAGAATTCAGCGCCTTTTTTATCTACACCCAGTATTCCGATGTTACCTACATGGTGATGACCACAGGCATTCATACAACCTGAAATGTTCAGGTCCAGTTTACCCAAGTTGTAAATGGTATCCAGATCATCAAAACGGCGTGAAATCGCTTCAGAAATTGGAATGGATTTCGCATTCGCTAGTGAGCAGAAGTCACCACCTGGGCAGCAGATAATGTCAGTCAAGAAACCGATATGCGCACGTGCCAGGTTATGCTGATCCAGCGTCTGCCACAATTCGAACAGGTCTTTTTGTGGTACATCTACCAGCGCAATATTTTGCTCATGAGTCGTACGCAGTTCACCGAAGGTGTACTTGTCTGCAAGATCTGCAATCAGGTTCATTTCCTCAGTGGTCACATCACCCGGTGCAATGCCTGCACGTTTCAGTGAAATCGTGACAATACGATAACCTTTCACTTTATGTGCATTGGTATTGATGTTGAACCATTGCTTAAACTTCGGATACTGAGCAAACAGCTCTGTGAAGTCTTCATCTGCATAATCTTGGTAATCAAATGGAGTAAAGTTTTCATCCATTCTCGCCAGCGTTTCAGCATCAATCTTCAACGTTTTAACAGTATGTGCAAATTCGGCTTCAACTTTCTCAGCAAAGACTTCAGGCGTCAGAGCTTTTACCAAGATTTTGATACGCGCCTTATATTTGTTGTCGCGACGGCCGTGCAGGTTATAGACACGTAGTACTGCTTCAAGATAAGCAATCAGGTCTTCACGTGGTAGGAAGTCACGAATAAAACTACCAATTACTGGCGTACGGCCCAAGCCACCACCGACTTTAATTTTATAACCGATTTCTCCAGCTTCATTTTTTACGATATAGACACCGATATCGTGGAATGAAGTTGCTGCACGGTCAATCTCTTCCAGCGCAGATACCGCAATCTTGAACTTACGTGGCAGGAAAGCAAATTCCGGGTGGAAAGTTGACCATTGACGGATCAATTCACAGGTCGGACGTGGATCTGCAATTTCACCTGCCACCACACCTGCATACTGGTCAGTGGTAGTATTACGGATACAGTTCCCTGAAGTCTGGATCGCATGCATTTGCACGGTTGCCAGTTCAGCCAGCATATCAGGCACGTTTTCTAGTGCAGGCCAGTTAAACTGGATATTCTGACGGGTTGAAACGTGTGCATAGCCACGATCATACTCTTTCGCCAGATCAGCCACTTTACGAAGTTGTTTAGAATTCATCAGGCCATAAGGTACCGCAATACGCAACATAGGCGCATAACGTTGTACATAAAGACCATTTTGAAGGCGGAGCGGACGGTATTCATCTTCCGTCAATTTGCCCGCTAAATAACGTTCCGTCTGGTCACGGAACTGTGCAACACGTTCATTAATCAGTTGCTGATCGAAATCAGTATATAAATACATGGCGTACAGCTAGTAGTTTCTATTATATCGTCGGCAAGGATAACGACATTGAATCTATCAATAAAATGCTTTTTATACATATTTCATAGCGATTTTATTGATAAGCCTAGCAAACTTTCAATGATATAAAGCTTTAGATCAGCTTCTTCTGATTTTTAACGTGAATGATTTATTTTTTAAATCTTTAGCAGTTTTTTTCATAAACCAAAATGAGAAAGTCGCTCAATTACCACTCTTTGGTTTCGCCTAAAGCCTGACCAATAAATTGATATCGCATAGTTGATCTTGAAAACTTGATCGGGCAAGCCAGTTGAGCTTCGGTTTGCTCCCGCTGATCAGCTTTAACTGGCACCTGCACCACCCATTCGCGTTGCTGCGCCAGCTCAGAATGCAGGGCTTCATCAAGCTTCAATACAGGTTCGACACAGAAATCTGCCTGAGAAAATAAGGCTTGCCAGTGAGATAGAGGTTGGACAATGATTTTATCGCGAATCGCCTGTTTCACTAAAGCATGATCTTCAGGTGCAAAAGAAGCACCTTTTTCCAGAAGAATCGGCAAATCCAGCAATTGTGCCAGACCTTGCATGAATTGAGGCTCCAGACTGCCTATTGATAGATAGCGATTATCCTGAGTTTGATAATAGTCATAAAAGGTACCACCATTTAAGTAACCTGATTCTATCTGCTGATGCTGATTACCCGCCAGACTAGCAGAAGCTGCCATATTATTTAATGTCGCCGCGCAATCGGTCATGGAAATATCAATATATTGTCCCTGACCACTGCTCTGCCGCTCAATCACCGCTGCCAGAATGGCAACCAGTGCATGCATAGAACCGCCCGCGACATCAGCAATCTGGATTCCCATTGCCGGTGGGCCGCTTTCAATCCGGCCACTATGTCCAGCAATCCCAGATAAAGCCAAATAGTTAATGTCATGCCCTGCCCGATCTTTATATAGACCCGTTTGGCCATAACCGGTAATCGAGCAATAAATTAAGCGTGGGTTGAGCGCACTGAGCGTTGGATAATCCAGACCAAGCCGTTGCATCACACCTGGACGAAATTGTTCTACAATAATGTCATAATCTGCAATTCGGGATTTAATCTGTTCAATATGTTCGGGATTCTTTAAATCCAGTGCGACAGAATGTTTGTTTCGGTTCAGATAATTATGCATTGTGGCCTGTCCATGTGCAAAAGGTGGCATTAAACGCACCAGATCAGGACGTGTGGGTGATTCAATATGCACAACTTCTGCACCCATGTCTGCAAGATATAATGTGGCAAATGGACCGGGCAATAATGTAGAAAAATCTAATATTTTCAAACCTTTTAATGCATATGACATTGGAGTTATTACTCTATTTATATCGCTTTTTGTCTCATCATAAGAACATAAATGCCCAAAAACAATGTCATGTTCAGCCATTTACCTTGATAGTTTCGGCAATTTAACATGTAAGAAAATGGTAATTGGATTCTTGTAAATTGCCATTGATTTTTTATTTTTTGTCATTTAGGTCAAATATTAGTGAACATTAAAGAGACTGAAGGATTAAACATGAGTCGTGATACGATCAGTATCCATTTCGTCAATGCAGCCTTATACGGCGTTAAGCGCCTGGGCATGGATGTCGATACTTTATTGTCTCACGTTGGGATTGAAGCCGAGCTTCTGCATCAGCCCAAGGCCCGTATTTCGCCTGAACAATATACCCGTTTTATCAAGATGCTCTGGATGGTGACCCAGGACGAACATGTCGGTTTTGACAAACAGCCGCGTCGTCTGGGCACTTTCGCGATTATGTGCCAGTTGATCATCCATGCCAAAACACTGGGCGATGCACTCGAGCTTTCTTCTCAATTCTACAAACTCTTTGGTGATGATTGGTCTGTAACCCTGGAACGTGACAAGCATGAAGCGCGCCTCGTTCCCCTGATCCCAAATTCGATGGATCCGGAACACTTTATTACTGAAAGTATGTTGATGATCTGGCATGGTCTGGCATCGTGGTTAATTGAACGTCGTCTGCCGCTGGAACGTGTACATTTCAGCTACCCTCGCCCTGCGCATGCAGATGAATACGATGCGCTGTTCTTTGCACCTGTGATGCAGTTCGATATGCCGCGTACTGAAATTACCTTTGCAGCAGATTATCTGGATTTGCCAATTCGCCAGAATGAAGAAACTCTGGAAGAATTCCTGAAAGCAGCACCTGCTCAACTTCTAGTTAAATTTAAAAATACCAACTCGCTGACTTCGCGGATCCGGGATGTATTGAAGAGCCAGATCGGTGAAGAAATGCCGACCTTAAACGATGTTGCATCGATGCTCTATCTATCCCCACAAACCCTGCGTCGCCGTCTTGCTGCCGAAGGCAAGAGCTATCAGGGCGTGAAAGATGCGCTACGTCGCGATGCTGCGATTCACCTGTTATTGAATCCGGATTTAACGTTGGAAGACGTGGCACAACAGGTGGGCTTTAGTGAAACCAGCACTTTCCACCGTGCTTTCAAAAAATGGACAGGGGTAACACCAGGCCTATACCGTCAGTTACACGGTTACCATTAAAAACCTTGCTCTAAAAATGTATACTTGAAAAGTATCGTTTATTAAGCGCTACAAGCCCCTAGCCCAAGCTCCAGACTTGGGCTTTTTTATGCCCGCTTTTTAATCCATCAAGACTGACCAAATTGTTCAAATGATCTGGTCCGTTCTCGTCATTGCACTTCAAGATTTAATCATTACACTCGAAGCATTAGAACAATTTCAGTAAAGCAAGAAAAGGATATTGTATGAGCGAGGCCTATATTATTGATGCCATTCGCACGCCACGCGGAAAGGGAAAAAAAGACGGATCATTACATGAAGTTAAACCAATTAGTTTACTGACTACGCTCTTAAATGAACTGAAAGAACGCCATAACCTGGATACATCTCAGGTGGATGATATTGTGCTGGGCTGTGTGACTCCAATCGGTGATCAGGGTGCAGACATTGCCAAAACTGCTGCAATTGCCGCAGGCTGGGACAATGATGTGGCTGGCGTTCAGATCAACCGTTTCTGTGCTTCGGGTCTGGAAGCTGTAAATCTGGCAGCACAAAAAGTTCGTTCAGGCTGGGAAGATCTGGTCGTTGCGGGTGGTGTTGAATCCATGTCTCGCGTTCCGATGGGTTCTGATGGCGGCCCGTGGGCATTAGATCCTGAAACCAATATGGCTTGCGATTTTATTCCACAAGGCATAGGGGCTGACCTGATCGCGACCATTGATGGTTATAGTCGTGCAGATGTAGATCAATTCGCCGAGCAATCACAAAAGAAAGCGGCAGCAGCCCAAGCGAATGGTTATTTTGATAAATCTATTATTCCAGTGAAAGATAAAGCTGGCGTCGTGATTCTAGACAAAGATGAATTCATTAAACCGACAACAACTGCAGAAGGCTTAAGTGCATTAAAGCCAAGTTTTGCAACGATGGGCCAGATAGGCTTTGATGCCATCGCTCTACAGAAATATCCGGAAGTAGGCTCTGTAAACCATGTACACCATGCGGGTAATTCTTCAGGCATTGTGGATGGTGCAGCAGTCGTATTACTTGCCTCCGAACAGGCAGTGCAACAGCAAAATCTCAAGCCACGCGCCAAAGTACTGGCAACGGCACTGGTTGGTGCCGATCCAACCATTATGCTGACCGGCCCTGCCCCGGCTGCACGTAAGGCTTTAGCCAAAGCTGGACTCACCATTGATGACATCGATCTGTTTGAAGTCAATGAAGCTTTCGCTGCTGTGATGATGCGCTTTATCAATGAAATGAAAGTTGATCCTGCCAAAGTCAATGTTAATGGTGGTGCCATTGCCATGGGACATCCACTCGGTGCGACCGGCGCCATGATTCTAGGCACTTTACTGGATGAACTGGAACGTCAAGGTAAGAAACGTGGACTGGCTACCCTGTGTGTGGGTGGTGGTATGGGCATCGCAACCATTATTGAGTTGGTATAAGGAGATCAGCATGAGCGCAATTCAATATCAAAAAACTGAAGATCACATTGTCATTCTGACCTTTGATTCTCCGAACCAGTCCGCCAATACCATGAATGCCGACTTTCGCGCGACTCTGGAAGAAGTCGTTGCCCAGTTACAAGCAGATGAACAGATCGCCGGGATTATTTTCCGATCAGCAAAAAAAACATTCTTTGCTGGCGGTGATCTAGATGAGTTAATTCAGGCGACGCCTGAACATGCCACCGAATTCTTCAATATGATTGAAGACATGAAAGCCAAACTGCGTTATATCGAAACGCGTGGTATTCCAGTAGTGGCAGCTTTAAATGGTACAGCCTTAGGCGGTGGTTGGGAAATTGCTTTATGTGCCCATCATCGTATTGCGCTGAATGATGCCAAAACCAAGTTTGGTTTACCTGAAGTCACTTTAGGCTTGCTGCCAGGCGGTGGCGGTATTGTCCGCATGGTTCGTCTGCTAGGCCTGCAAAATGCCTTACCTTTGCTGATGGAAGGCAAACAGTTCGGTGTAGAGAAAGCCAAGTCTTTGGGACTGGTGCATGACACAGCCGACTCACTGGATGAGTTACTAGATAAATCTATAGCCTGGATTAAACAACATCCGCAATCTCAACAGCCTTTCGATGTAAAAGGCTACAAAATTCCGGGAGGCTCTCCTTCTTCGCCTGCCGTTGCACAGATGCTGGCCATTGCTCCTGCGATGTTGCGTGATAAAACCAAGGGTTGTTATCCAGCACCAGAATCTATTCTCTCCGCTGCGGTTGAAGGTGCTCAGGTTGATGTCGATACTGCGCTAAGAATTGAGTCGCGTTATTTCACCTATCTCGCTACCGGCCAGATTTCCAAGAACATGATCGGTACATTCTGGCATGGCATGAATGCCATCAAGTCGGGTGCCAGCCGTCCTAAAGACTTTACGCCATGGAAAGCCACTAAAGTAGGTATTTTGGGTGCAGGCATGATGGGTGCTGGTATTGCCTATGTCACTGCCAGTAAAGGCATTCAGGTGGTGCTGAAGGATATTTCGTTCGAAGCTGCGGAAAAAGGCAAAGCGTATAGCCAGAAATTACTGGATAAAAAAGTGGCTCAAGGCCGCTTAACAGCCGAAAAACGTGACCAGATTTTAGCTCTGATCCATGCTACTGCGAGCATGGCAGATTTAGCAGGTTGTGACCTGATTATTGAAGCAGTATTTGAAAATCAGGAACTCAAAGCCAAAGTTACTCAGGAAGCAGAGCAATATTTATCAGCCAACGGTGTAATGGCATCCAATACCTCAACTCTACCCATCAGTGACCTAGCTCAAGCCTCTCAGAATCAGGCAAATTTTATCGGTCTGCATTTCTTTAGCCCAGTCGACAAAATGCAACTGGTCGAGATCATTAAGGGGAAAAATACTTCAGCAGAAACACTGGCCAAGGCATTTGACTATGTGCAGCAGATTGGCAAGCTACCGATTGTAGTGAATGACAGCCGTGGCTTCTTTACTAGCCGTGTCTTTGGCACCTTTGTACAGGAAGGATTACGTTTGCTTGCCGAAGGTGTGCATCCAGCTCGTATTGAAATGGCTGCGCTGAAAGCCGGTATGCCAGTCGGACCACTTGCTATTCGGGATGAAGTCTCTCTGACGCTTTCTGAGCATGTAGCTGCAGAAAGCCGTAAGGCTCTGGCTACACAAGGCAAAGAACGTCCAAGCACCGATGCGGATGCCGTGATTCAAACCATGATTCATGAGTTTAACCGTAAAGGCAAAGCTGCTGGTGCAGGTTTTTATGACTATCCTGAAGGGGGCAAAAAGCAGCTATGGTCTGGCTTGGAGCATTGGTATAAAGAAGTGGATATTTCTGAACAGGAAATGATAGACCGCTTCCTGTTTGTTCAAGCCCTCGATACTGTGCGCTGTCTGGAAGAAGGTGTGCTGGAGTCAGTGGTCGATGCGAATATCGGGTCAATCTTTGGAATTGGTTTTGCCGCCTGGACGGGAGGTGCTGTGCAGTTCTTGAACCAGTATGGTTTAACCAAGGCCTTGAATCGTACTGAAATCTTGGAACGTAAATATGGCGAACGTTTCAAAGCGCCACAGTTACTCAAACAGAAAGTTGCTGAAGGCCAGCGTTTTTAAAACCTGAGTCTAAAAAGAGGAGCTTAGCTCCTCTTTTTTTATTTCAACGCTATAGAATTTCTAAGTTTGATATTCTCTCTAAATGACACATTTTGATCTGCTTTCCAGGCAATTTATGTTATAAAGTTACATGAGTTAGACATCCACGATGGGTACATGCATATGACTGATCACAGTTCACCTGAAAAATCACCTTGGGGTTGGAAAGCACTGATTATCTTCTGTATTTTAGGTGGATTATTCATGTTGTTTTTCTGGCTTGCGGTCAGTAATGAACCAGACTACATGCCAAGCCAGCAAAAGAAAGAAAATACCCAGCAGCATGCATTTAAGAATGCACCTGCGATGTCTCCAGAAGCTTTAGCCAAAGCACAGGCTGACCGTGAAGCTCGTCAGGCGACCTCTTCATCTCATCAGACTCATGAGACGAGCGTGGAAGAGCACAATATGTCTGCTGAAGAACATGCACAGATGGACAATGCTAGCCATGACGAAAATACCACTCATGGCCACTAAGCAGTTCCAAGATCAAATTTAAAAAAGCGAGGTTTTCCTCGCTTTTTTATTTTTTAGTCTTTTAAGCTGAGATACATATCTATATGTGGAATGCCACAATCCAGATATTCTTCACCCTGCACGTCAAAACCCAAGTTCTGATAAAAGCCAATCGCATGTACCTGTGAAGAAAGCTTTAGGAATTCACGTTGCTCTGTCTTGGCCTGATCAATCACAGCCTGCATGATATTTTGGCCGATACCCGTACCACGTGCCGACTGCAACACAGCTACACGACCAATACTGTGATTTTTTAATAAGCGTGCAGTTGCAACGGGTTGATCCTGTAAATAAGCCACAAAATGCGTAGAGATTGCATCCTCAGCATCCCATTCATCTTCGGGAGCAATTTGCTGTTCCTGAATAAAAACGGCTTCACGTATCACTCTGGCATCTTGGGCTAACTCATCCCAGCTACCTGACATGATTTTAAGATTTTTATTGTTTAGCATTTAGAACCAATTCCCTGCTGATCCCACTGGTTATTCAATAACAATTCCAGTGAATGTTTTTGAATTCCATACATCTCTTTTAATGCCTGAATCTGGGCGAGAACAGCCTGATCGGGCTGTCCATAATCCTTCCGTTTGGTCGCCAGAATCATTTTATTTTTACTGGTGTGTTCTAGGGCCACAAATTCAAAGACCTTGGTTTCATATCCATACGCCTTAAGCAATAAGGCACGAATGGTATCCGTCAGCATTTCGGCTTGCTGCCCAGCATGGATGCCAAACTGCAACATTGGTGACAGCACTTTCGGACTCTGTAATTGCGGTCTTAACTCTTTATGACAGCATGGAGCACACATGATGATTTGTGCATTCAGGCGAATACCGCTATGGATTGCAAAATCGGTCGCCACATCACAGGCATGCAGAGCGATCATCACATCGAGACGTTCCGGTTCATAGGTACGCACATCGCCCTGGAAGAAATCCAGCTGGCTAAAACCAGATTGCTGCGCGACATTCTGACAGAACTCGACCATTTTCGGATTCAGCTCTACGCCGGTGACATACGGCGTCTGACCATGTTTTTGCATATAATCATATAGCGCACAGGTTAAATATCCCTTACCTGAACCAAAATCAACGATACGTAATCCTTGTTCCTGTGGCTGGATTTGTGCCAGTGCGCCTGAGAAAATCTCGACAAATTTATTAGGGTGTGTTGACACTTTTAGCTTAAAAAAATAGCGAAGTAGTAAAATCAAATCGCCAAACCCAATTTTACTATTCGCTATGACTCGTACCATGCTGACAGATCAACACTGGCAAAAGTTGAAAGTTATTCTGCGTAATTTATCCATTCACCACAACTCAAATTTACGCAATTTTATTGAAGCTATTCTCTATAGAATTAGGACAGGTTGTCCGTGGCGAGATATTCCTTCTTGTTTTGGTCATTCAAACTCTATTTTCAAACGTTTTAATCGTTGGTCAAGCAGCGGTAAGTTACTTAGATTATTCAAATTACTAGCCTCATGCCCCGATATGGAGTGGATTTTTATTGATGGCTCTCATGTACGTGCTCATCAACATTCTGCCGGCATAGCGAATCAATCTATTTCTAAAAGTGCAGGAGGAAACTCCTCAAAAATACATTTGATTGTTGATGCACATGGCAATCCTATTGATTTCATGATTACCGATGGAACCACACATGATGTTAAAGTTGCACCTGATTTAATATCAACATTAGATTTAAAAGAGACAAAAGTGGTATGTGCAGATAAAGGCTATGATTCAGAACCACTGCGTGAACAGATCAGGAAAACAGGGACTAAAGCGAATATACCAAAGAAAACGAATAGCCAATCGAACAATGACCATATGGACTGGTATTTATATAAAATCAGGCATTTAGTTGAAAATATGTTTTGTAGATTAAAGCAATTTAGAGGAATAGCTACTCGATATGACAAGCTCAAAAGAAATTATCAAAGTTCTGTTGCCTTAGCCTGTATATTTTTATGGCTACCGTTATAGGGTTAATTATGAACAGTAAGTGTCAACAGACCCTAATCTGTTTCCACTTACGCGCCATGCTCGGAATGATCTGGCCTTGCTGATCGGTGATTCCTAAATGCTGTAGGAATACACTGTCCTGATCGACATAACGCTGTTTAACCCGGTCATGGCCCTGCTCGGCTTTTGTCTTTGTAGAGGCAGGTTTAGCTTTACTTCGTGTCAGCATGGCCTTTTTCTTGTTTTTCTTCAGCTGCAATTCTTCCTGATCGGTAAACAGGTTAGCTTGCTTGCAACAGGCCAATAATTCCGTTACTTGAGTCAAGGCTTCATTCAAAGGATAGTTTTTGGTGACATCCTGAGTCTTGTATCGATAGACACAGCTCAAAACCTTCTGTTCATTGAGCGAAATGACTCTAAAGGTCATTTTCTCCAATTGTTCAAGTTCACCTTTATACTGACTTAAGATCAGACGATCAAAATGATCAGTTTCAAAGGCTTGCTGAAAAGCCTCCAAGAACTGTTGTTCCTGAACCGAGAGAGAAGTCGATGTCGACATAAGAAAAACCTGATATGAATTGCTGCTCAAGTTTAATTGTTCTTAACTTAAAAGCAAAATTGAATTATTATACAAGTGTATATTTAAAAAGAATGACAACCATGCAGAATGCTCCCCTAGTTCCAGATTATGATCATAATGAGGAACGGATTAATTATATTAGTCACGGCTTCGGTGCTGCACTGGCTTTAATTGCCGGTATTTTATTGATTATTAAAGGCTCTTATTTGAGTACCGGACAATGGATTGGCCTTTGGGTCTATGCTTTCAGCATGATTCTGCTGTTTTCCGCTTCGATGCTCTACCATATGTCTACTGCTGCTGACCGACGCTATTTTTACAAAAAAGTTGATCATACGGCAATTTACTACCTGATTGCAGGTACCTATACCCCGTTTCTATCGATTGCGATTCCAACAGCCAAAGCCCAGTATTTACTGATTGCCTTATGGGTGATTGCTGTACTGGGAACACTATTCAAGTTCATTTTCATCAACCGTTTCCAGAAACTTTCTTTGGTCGCTTATCTGGTCATGGGATGGTTGGCACTACTGGTTATGGACGATATGCAGCAGTACTTAAGTGCTCAATCTTTAACCTTTCTGATCATTGGTGGCTTAGCATACACTGTAGGTGCATTGTTTTACGCTTTGAAAAGAGTAAGATATACCCACGCTATCTGGCACATTTTTGTATTGATAGGCGCAGGATCACATTTTCTGTCTATCTATCTTTACGTGATTTAATCATCTCATTTCTTCATTTCAGTGACCCTGAGCGAGTTGAAACGAGAAGATTGCAGTTGTTTTTTTAAAAAATTACGCCTTTTTTAAAAAGATTACGCTTTTAAAACTAAGTTTTTTATTTTTAGTAAGTGTAAGGTTATTCATGGCGTCTTCAGATTCTATCGCTGTAACAGAAACTACAGCAACCAATTCAAAATTTCGTGTTTTAACAGCAAGTTTAGTGGGCACTACAATCGAGTTCTTCGATTTCTATATTTATGCCACAGCTGCCGTTATTATTTTCCCTTATCTGTTCTTCCCTACAAGTACAGATCCTATGACTGCGACTATTCAGTCGCTGGCAACCTTTGCGATTGCCTTTATTGCCCGTCCAATCGGCGCTGCACTTTTTGGTCATCTGGGAGACCGGATCGGACGTAAAGCGACACTGGTCGCGGCCTTGTTGACCATGGGTCTTTCTACCGTTGCCATTGGTTTATTGCCAACTTATGCACAAATCGGTATTGCTGCGCCACTATTGCTGGCTCTTTGCCGTTTAGGCCAAGGCCTTGGTTTGGGTGGTGAATGGTCAGGTGCGGTTCTTTTAGCAACTGAAAATGCGCCAGAAGGCAAACGTGCCTGGTATGGTATGTTCCCGCAACTTGGTGCACCAATTGGCTTCATTCTGGCAACAGGCTCATTCTTGACCCTTGGCGCATTCATGTCTGAAGCAGAGTTCATGCAATGGGGCTGGCGTATTCCATTTATCTCTAGTGCGCTACTGGTGATTATGGGTTTATGGATTCGCTTGAAACTGCATGAAACTCCTGCATTCCAAAATGTGTTGAAAAAGCAGAAAGAAGTGAATGTACCCTTCTTCGAAGTATTCAAAAAGCATTCTAAAATGCTGGTATTGGGTACCATCGCTGCGATTTGTACATTCGTGGTGTTCTACCTAACGACTGTATTCGCATTGCAATGGGGTACTAAACAGCTCGGCTATACACGTGAAGAATTCCTTCAATTGCAATTAGTTGCAACTTTGTGCTTTGCTGCATTTATTCCACTTTCAGCAGTTCTTGCAGAAAAATTCGGTCGTAAGACAACTTCAATCGCGGTATGTGTGGTCTCTGCTATTTTCGGTATCTTCTTTGCCGATATGCTTGAATCAGGCAGTACGCTGGTTGTGTTCTTCTTTTTATGTATTGGCCTAGCGATCATGGGTCTGACTTATGGTCCGATTGGTACCGTATTGTCTGAAATCTTCCCGACTTCAGTACGTTATACCGGTTCTGCCCTGACCTTTAACCTGGCAGGTATTTTTGGTGCATCTTTTGCGCCACTGATTGCAACCAAACTGGCAACAACGTATGGCTTGTCTGCAGTAGGTTATTACCTCACAGCAGCCTCTATCCTGTCATTACTTGCATTCTTGCTGATCCGTGAAACTAAAAATGATGATGTAAACAATCAGATCTAAGGATCTTGACAGATTAAATCATCTCAATCAAAGCCAGCAGTTCATGCTGGCTTTTTTTATGATTTCACAACAAAAACTTGCTACTTCTTTGCGGATATTTCGGGAACAATCAAATAAATAAAGCCAGAGAATAATGAGGCAGAGTGATGCAGGATCTTATTGAGCAACTTACTCAAGAACAGCTGGTAGATATTGTGATTCTGCTAGAGGATGATAAAAAACTGGACGCCATTCGCTATATCCGGACGCATACAGCTTTAGATGAATCACAGGCGATACAGGTCATTGATGAAATTGTCCGCGAGCATGATCTGGCGCTGAATCGGAACAATAAAGGCAACATTGGCCCACGCTTTACTGATGATGCTGATGAAAATATTCCGGTGGTAACTACATCTTTGGAAGTTCCAGATCATCCCAACCTTAGCATCGCTAAAGATACTGAGGTGGCTGCACAGCAAGTCGGCAAACGTGTGCCCGGCCGTGAGATTGAAAAGAAAATCTGGATCACCGCAGCCGTTATTTTACTGATTATTATTGTGCTCTGGCTACTGCTTTAACAGCAGCGAATGAATCAGTTTTTTTTAGACCAATTCGATAATATCAATGGTTGGTGGTACGCGAAAACGAAATGGTACCCCTACCATGCCCGTTCCCACGGTCACAAATACATCTGCATGCTCATGCCGGTACAAGCCTTTTTTATGGCCCAGAATGGAAACCTTTTTCATCACATAATCCGTCAGCCAGGGTAACTCGACCTGCCCACCATGCGTATGTCCAGAAAGCATCAATGGTCGTGTTGGCAATTTCGGCACCATATCCACGGTATCTGGATTATGCGACAGAATCACCCAAGGCTTGTCTTGAGGCAGATCCGGCATTGCGCGCATATCGGTTTTTCCAGCCCAAAGATCCCCTACCCCGAGCAGACGAAATTCATCAAACTCGACAATCTGCCCTTCAATGTCCATAACCTGATTCACTTCCAGCGCATAACGAAGCAATTCCTGAATCGGAGGGCCAGGATACTGTTCATCATGATTCCCTGTCACCGAATATACCGGCGCATGAATTTCTTTTAAGACCGCCAGCTCCTGTGCCAGTTTATTTTCCGGTTCATAGGTCCAGTCCCCTGCAACCACCACCAAGTCCGGTTTCAGATGGTTCAGCTTATGTACAATCTGTCTTAACTGGCGTTCATGTCCGGAAAACAGACCAATATGTAAATCTGCAATCAGGGCAATCCGTACCGGTTTTTTAAGTTTCTGTTGAGGATTGATTTGATAAGGCGTGGTTTCGACCCGAATCAAATGCGGCTCGATAAAACGTGCATAACTGAGTACGGCACTAATCACGAAAATAAAAATAGACTCATGAATCGAATAGTAGCCCATCCATCCTGCATAAATACTGAAGAACACCAGCGGAATCAGCAAATAGGCCAGATAGAAAGCCAGCAGGTGACAAAATGCTTTAAAGGGATGAATGGTTTCTGTACGAGACTGACTCGACCAGGCCTGATACACTGCCCAAACGGCAAGAATGGCCATGCCTAGATAAAAATAAAAAAGTACGGAACTGGTATCCCACATAGATTTGCCTTGTCGAGTCGAGGAGCTGATTAGTGGCTTTATATTTATCTTTTCATAGCTGGCAATTATACTCAATCCAAATTTTTCAGTCTTTGATGTTTATGGTAAATGCTCCCCACGCTTCCGCTCATTCAAAACCCTCTGGCTTATCAAAAGCTTACCGCTATAAAGCTGGCATTTTACTGAGCTGCAGCCTGGTACTCGGCATTCCTGCTTGCAGTACGCTGCCTCCGCAAACTGAACAGCCTAGCCGGATGGCATTTGAAACGGATACCTCGCAAACCAGTCTGGCCCAGATTGTTGAACCTTTACGTCGGCAGAATATTGGCCTGACCGGTTATCACGTGTTACCAGATCCGCTCGAAGCACTCGCTGCACGTATCCAGCTGATTAATAAAGCGGAACGCAGTCTGGATCTGCAATATTACATCTGGGATAACGACCGTATTGGTGCACTGGCTCTGCATGCCCTCATTCAGGCAGCAGACCGTGGCGTCAAAGTCCGTTTGTTGATGGATGATAACAATGCCAAGAAAATGGAAGGTATTTATCTGGCACTAGATCAGCACCAGAATATTGAGGTCAAACTGTATAACCCCTACCGCTTCCGTAAATACCGTGCCATGGATATGCTGCTGGATCTAAAACGGATCAACCGCCGCATGCACAACAAAAGCTTTATTGCCGATAACCAGATTGCCCTGATTGGTGGCCGTAATATGAGTAACCAGTATTATAACGTCAGTGACAGTTATCAGTTCTCTGATGTAGATGTGATGTTGGTCGGTGCCGCTTCTGATGAAATCATTCATTCTTTTGATGAATACTGGAATGATGATTATGCCTATCCAGTTCGGCAGATTGTTAATCCTCGCCATCACACGCTACGCTTCCCGAGCCTGAAACAGCAGCTGGAAGAATATAGTCATGATACTGCAATCCAGAACTACCTGAATCTGGCCAATCGTTCACAGGCTTTCGATAAATGGCTGGAACACAACATTCAACTTGATTGGGTAGAAGCTGAAGTCGTCAAAGATCCACCAAGTAAAATCAAGTCAAAGGCTAAGACTGAAGATCACTTGAACTTCCAGTTATTACAGCATCTGGAAAAACCGGAAGAAAGTGTGGATATCGTGTCGGCCTATTTTGTACCGGAAAAACAGGGTGCAGAACGTCTCAAGAAATTGGCTTCAGAAGATGTCAAAGTTCGAGTACTGACCAATTCCTATAAGGCCAATGACGTGCCGCTGGTCCATGCCTTTTATGCTAAATATCGTCAGGAATTGCTAGAAAATGATGTAAAACTTTACGAGTTTTTGGCCGCGCCAGATGCCGACAATCTGAATGCCAATACTGAAGAGCTGGCACAAAAAGCGAAGGTCAGCTTAAAAGGCCTGAGCCGTTCCAGCCTGCATGCCAAACTGATGGCCATTGACCAGAAACAGGTATTTATTGGTTCTTTTAATTTCGATCCGCGTTCAGCTTATTTGAATACTGAAATTGGCGTATTGCTAAATAGTCCTAATCTGGCCCGTGCGGTACACGAAACCATGGACAAGAATTTAAGCAAGTATGCCTATAAGTTGGTTCTGGATGCCAACCAGAACATTAACTGGAAAATCCGCAATGCCAAAGATGAAACAAAGACCTTTAAAAAAGAGCCAGGAATGAAGTGGTATCAAAAAGCCTCAATAAAATTCCTGTCGATACTCCCGATCGAAGGTTTTATGTAATGAATATCTCTGAGTATTTCTAATAAAAAAGCCTCTTAATGAGGCTTTTTTAATACTTTGGTTTGTAACCTTTGCAAACCTTCTAGCATATTTTCATGTACTAATGCAGTCAGGCTTTCTACTGTATGCCCTTCAGTCGAAATTGCTGGTAAGGCCATCAGATGAGCTGTCACTTTAGGCATTTCCAGAACATTCTGTACATGTTTGGCAAAACTGATGTTCCCAATAAAAGGCGCCACCATATCCAGTTCACCCTGCTGATTCACATAACAGATCAGACAGATTTGTACCGGACGTTGCGCTTCAATCGCTGCACCCAGAATACGTCCATAAATTTTTTTAATTGAGCGTCCATCAGATGTGGTCGCCTCAGGAAAAAATAGAACTGGAATATTCTGTTTCAGGAAGCCGGTAATCTGTTCACGGATTCTGACCGAATCTCCTGAACCACGCTTGATAAATAAGGTGCCACCACCTTTAGCCAGCTTGCCTAGAATTGGCCAATTTTCAATTTCAGCTTTGGCCAGAAAAAACACTCGCGCGCCTGAACCTAAAACGGCGATATCCAGCCAGGACACATGATTGCTCACCCATAATGCCGGCTCACGTGGAATCACGCCATGGACCTGAACCTCAATATTAAATACCTTGCACAACTGGCGACAGAAATACTGCACATATCGGGTATTGTTCGGATTATTCGGATCTTTATACAAACCATGACGGTAAACCAGATAAAACCCCTGGCTGATGGCTGCTAATGCAGAAGTCGTTTTTCTTGTATAAAGAAAGAATTTTGCAAAACCTTGTATCTCAGGTGATTGATTTTGTACAGTCGAGTTCATAAAAAGGTCACTAAATCCTAAACAAGATACAGGGAATATCCACGAATTAAACTCATTTTATACTGTTCATGTCCAACTTGCATTGATAATAAAAAACGACCAAGTACATCTATATTTTCAATTTAAATTCATTAAATGAATTAAATAAAATAAATCAATCGAAATATTAGATTAAAAAGGATGCTCATCATGCAAGATGAAACAGTGAAATCAGCTGAGATGATTCGGCCCTTAAAAGTATTGAGCTATATCTTGGGTGGTACCCTGTTATATACGGCGCTGCTCGTAACACTTGCACAACTGTTTGTCACGGCACTCTAAAACAAAGCCCGCTATTTCAGTATCTGTAAAGTTCATTTTCAACTAAAATGAAGTTTTCAACTGGAGATTGGCCTGAGTGGAATATTTTGAGCAACATCAGGGAAAAGAACGCGTCATACTGGTCAGTGTGAGCGTACAAATGCTGGATGACCTTGATGCTGAAGAGTTTCATCTGTTAGCTCAATCTGCAAATGCCGAAATTCTGGAACATCTCTTTGTTCAACGCTTAAAACCGGATGCCAAATTTTTTGTGGGTTCAGGAAAAGCAGAAGAAATTGCTGAACGGGTCAAAGAATTGGATGCCAATCTGGTCATTTTCGATCATGCGCTGACACCTGCCCAAGCACGTAACCTTGAAAATGTGGTGCATTGCCGGGTGGTTGATCGTACCGAACTCATCCTCGATATTTTTGCACAGCGTGCCCGTACCTATGAAGGGAAACTGCAAGTTGAACTGGCACAATTACAGCATCTGTCTTCACGACTGGTTCGTAGCCGTACCAATCTGGATAGCCAGAAAGGCGGGATCGGTCTGCGTGGTCCGGGTGAAACCCTGCTAGAAACAGATCGCCGTTTATTGCGTATCCGCATGGGGCAGCTTAAAGCTAAAATAGAAAAAGTTCGCCAAACCCGTATTCAGGGCCGTGTTGCACGCCAAAAAGCGGCTGTTCCAACCGTGTCTTTAGTAGGTTATACCAATGCGGGAAAATCTACCTTATTCAATATTCTGGCCGATAGCGATGTTTATGCAGCAGACCAACTATTTGCGACTCTGGATCCAACTTTAAGACGCCTGCAATGGGACGGCGTCGGTAATCTGGTACTGGCAGATACGGTAGGCTTTGTGCGTAATCTTTCGCATTCACTGGTCGAATCTTTTAAAGCAACTCTGGAAGAAACCGTTGAAGCCACCCTGCTTTTGCATGTGATTGATTCCAGCAGTCCGGAAATGCTTGAACAAATTGAAGCCGTTGAAAAGGTGCTCAAGGAAATTGGTGCCGACGTCCCGGTGTTACGAGTTTATAATAAAATCGACTGTAGCGGTGAAGATGCCAAAATCATTTATCGCCAGCCCGGTCAGCCTGAACGGGTCTATGTTTCAGCACATAGTGGTGAAGGTCTGGATCTGTTACGCAAAGCCGTGCATGAAGCATTAATGGGTCAGATTCAGCACTTTGAACTGGTATTGAAACCTGCCTATGGCAAACTGCGCAATCAACTTTATGCGCTGAACGTGATTCAGTCTGAACATTATGATGATGAAGGTCAGTTACATATCGATGTACGGATTGCACCTCCGAAGCTGGAACAGTTGATCAAACAGGCTCATTTACCGATAGAAGAAATTCTGGGATCTCAAGCACTTCAATTCCAGCGTCCACTTGAAGAGTTTGAAATCCAGCGTAAGATCGAGTAAAACTTGATAAGTAAACTTTTAAATGACATCACCAATGAACTGGATAAAACATATTGACTGGCCAGCATGGATCAGCACTCTCCTCTTAATTATTGTATTTCGTGAAGCTTCAGTCTGGCTAATGACCCAGCTAGATCATCCTGAATTGGGCAACCTGGTCGGACTCATCAGCCTGCTAGTCACCTTATTTGCCTGGCGCTATTTTGGCAAAATTCCAGCGCGTCTGGTGGATACTAATAACAAGCTGATGAAAGAAAGTGCCTTCGCTTTTTTACCGATTAGTGCAGGCGCGCTAATTATGTTGATGCATATGGGACAAAAAATTCCGGCCTTTATGCTGGTGTTATGCCTGAGTACTCTGCTCCCTCTTTGGATCTACGCCAAAATGGCAAAACGCTGGTTATAGGAGTCGCACATGTTTTCTGTTCTTTATGGCTTTGCGATTACCTTAATTGCTTATCTGCTTGCCAAACCCTGCAATCGTGTTATTCCGCAAATTCCTGTGATTGTGTTTAGCATGTTCCTGGTGCTGGTGATTTTATTGGTGCTGGGTATTCCTTATGAGCATTATATGGATGAGGTCAATCCACTGTTTAACCATTTGCTTGGTTATGTCACAGTTGCACTGGCGATTCCGCTAGCCGCCATGCGTTATGATGACCTGCCACTGAAAGCTATTGTCGGAATTCTGGTTTTTGCCAGTATCAGTGCGGTCGCCTTACCGATGGGTCTCGCCTATTTACTACATATGTCTTCTGGCGACATCATGGCCTTTGCCACCCGTGCAGTCACGACACCAATTGCAATTAATATTGCGACCTTACTGGAGGCACCTGTTAGTCTGGCCATTCTGATCGTCATTTTGTCTGGCGTAATTGGTGCAGCATTTTCACCATTTATTTTACGACATATCAATGATGAGCGTGCTTCAGGTCTGGCTCTAGGTCTAGCAGCACATGCGATTGGTACAGCTCAAGCCTGGCAGCGTGGCAGTGTTGCCGGACGTTATGCTACGTTTGGCATGGCAGTGAATGCCGTTTTTACTGCGATCTGGTTGCCAACTTTTATACTTTATCTGCAAAAAATGTGACTCATCAATCAATATTTAACGTTTGTTTCTGAATGAAACTATTCTTACTATAGGGAAATAAAGAATTTTTCACTCAGGAACAGACCTATGAAAAAGGTTCAATTATTATCCTTTTTAGCCCTGACCTTTTTCAGTCATCTGGCTTTCGCTTCCGATATTTCAGGCACCTGGAGAAGTATTGACGATAAAACAGGATCAGCTAAAGCGATTCTGGAAATTCGTGAAACTTCAAATGGTGTTTATACTGCCAAAATTACCAAGATTACGCCTCGTCCTGGCTATACACCGCGCGAAACCTGTGTTTCCTGCCCTGCACCTTATACCAATAAACCGATTCTTGGTCTGGATGTACTCACCGGCTTAAAGGATGCAGGCAATAATAATTTCTCTCAAGGTAAACTGATTGACCCTTTATCCGGCAATATTTACAACACCAAAGCTAAATTAAGTGCCAATGGCAAACGTCTAATCCTACGTGGTTATGTAGGTGTTTCAGCCTTGGGACGCAGCCAGACTTGGATTAAACAAGATTAATTCATGACTTAGTGCACAGAAGCTTGCATTTTCATGCATTAAGTTGTATCAATATTAGACAGATGCTTTTTTTATACAATATAAAACATGCATATAAATATTAGATTCATTTGCTTTAACAGGCTTAGCATCAAACGGATTTTGATGCGCAATATAAGGAGATAGAATGCAAGACATTACCATGTTAAAGATCTTACTGAATTTCTCTGCTTTTACTGAAAATTCAGTAACAAAGCAATTAACATCGACAGGTTTCTGTCATGGGGAATCAACAGGCTTAAAGCAGATTGACCGAGCGATCTGCAACGCTCATTACTCTAAAATCAACCAAAATTAAAAAACCACACGCTTGTGTTTGGGATAGTTTGTTTCATCTATGAAAAAAGGATAAATATAAATGAATAAATCTAAATTAGGATTAATGCTCATTGCTACATTCATGACTGGGACCATTTATGCACAAGACTTGACCGGGACATGGCAACAAATCGATGATAAGACTGGTTCACCCAAAGCACTGATTGAAATCCGTCAGGACAGCAATGGTACTTATGCCGGCAAAATTGTCAAAGTAACGCCTCGTCCAGGTTATACCCCACAAAAAACCTGTAATAAATGTCCTGCTCCTTATACCAATCAGCCGATCTTGGGGATGGACGTACTGACAGGTTTAAAACAGGTCGGTGATAGCGTGAATTATGAAAAAGGTCGTGTGATTGATCCATTGGCAGGTAAAATTTACGATGCCAAGGTTCGTCTAAGCAGCAACGGCAAACGTTTAACCCTACGTGGTTATGTGGGTGTTTCTGCTTTAGGCCGTAGCCAGACCTGGATCCGTCAGGAATAAGTTCACACTTTTTCTCAAAGCTGCCAAACAGGCAGCTTTTTTTATAAATTTAATTCCATGATTTTTAATTATTTATTGACTATTTGTGCAATCTTCCTAACATGTGCGGGCAATAATGAAAAGTTCTTTGGAATGATGGATATGTTAAAGAAGATACTCCTTGCCACATTGACTACAGGATTCATGATGAACCTGTGGGCTCAAGATATTAGCGGAACCTGGCAGCAGATTGATGATAAAACTGGAGCAGCAAAAGCCATCATTGTCATCGAAAAAGAAGCAAATAATACTTACTCAGGCAAGATTGCGAAAATCACGCCACGTCCAGGTTATACACCACGCGAAAAATGTAATAAATGCCCAGCCCCTTATACCGATCAACCGATTTTAGGCATGACTATTCTAAAAGGCCTGAAACACGTTGAAGGCACCAAAAATTATGAAAAAGGTCGTGTCATTGATCCATTGGCAGGTAAAATTTATGATGCCAAGGTTCGTCTAAACAATACCGGCAAGCGTTTAACGCTACGTGCCAGTGTGGGTGTTTCAGTTCTGGGCCGCAACCAGACCTGGATTCGCGCAGACTAATCATCAGCACAATAAAAAAGCCACGTTCAACGTGGCTTTTTTGAGCTTTAAATATTTTAAAATACCGGATTATCGACGGCAAACATTTGCTGGTCTTCCAGTCGATAAGCCATCAACTGATTACCCCAGACACAGCCACCATCGACATTCTGAATTCGCCCAGAAATGGTTTTACCCTGTAAAGCGGCCCAGTGTCCAAATACAATTTGATGGGTTGCTGCAGTTTTCGATTCAAATTCAAACCAGGGCTTAAAACCTTCTGGCATCGGATCATCCAGTGAATCTTTAAAACTGTATTCCAGACGCCCTTCTGCATCAGTTAAACGCATCCGGGTCAGGTAATTCACGATACAGCGTGTACGCTCATGACCTTCTAATTCATCTGACCAGAGTGTAGGCTCTTTCCCAAACATTTCCTTTAAAAAAGCATCCACCACTTCAAAATCATCATGTGCAATGATCGCTTCTACTTCTTTTGCCAGCTGTGCAGTCTTTTCTGCATCCCAGATATTGGGAATACCGGCATGGGTCAGTACCGTCTGTTCATTCGGAAACAGACACATCGGCTGTTTACGGATCCAGTCAATTAGCTCATCACTGTCGATCGCATCAATCACATCACGGACATTGTCCTTGTCTTTAATGGGCTTGATGCCGCGTGCATAAGCCAGCAAAGTCAGGTCATGATTACCGAGTACTGTTGCCGCCACGCCATTATCCGCCAGCTTTTTAATGAAGCGTAATGCACCCAGCGAGTTTTCCCCTCGAGCCACCAGATCACCAGCAAACCAGATAAAGTCCTGATCAGGATCAAAACGGATTTCTTTCAGTAGTGCCTTCAAGGCTTCGAAACAGCCTTGTACATCACCAATCACATAATTGTATCGAACAGTGCGGGTCATTATTTTTAAGCTACCATTTGATCAGATAAAGCCACAAATTGGGCAAGTGTCAGTGTCTCTGGACGTGCCATTGGATCTACACCTGCCTTTTCAAAACCATCTTCAACCAGCATCCCTTTCAAGCTATTACGCAAAGTCTTACGGCGCTGGGTAAATACATGCGATACCAGACGAGCCAAAGCTTTTTCATTTTTTGCCACGATCGGTTTTACATCGTACGGCTCCAAACGGAACACGGCAGACGTCACTTTTGGTGGCGGATTGAAAGAGCCTGGCGGCACTTCAAACAGGAAAGTCGGTTTGCAGTAATACTGGATCATGACCGACAAACGACCATATTCTTTGGTATTTGGTGAAGCTGTAATACGATCGACCACTTCTTTTTGCAGCATGAAGTGCATGTCTTTGACTTTGTCACCAAATTCCAGGAGATGGAACAACAGCGGTGTCGAAATGTTATAAGGCAGGTTTCCGACTACACGTAACGGACGACCTTCTTCAAACAAATTGGTGAAATCGTATTTCAGCGCATCTGTTTCAATAATAGTTAAACGTTCAGGATGCGGCACACGACCCGGCAAACCAGCGGCCAAGTCACGGTCTAGCTCAAGTACGGTTAAGGCATCACATTCACCAATTAAAGGCGATGTTAAAGCAGCCAGACCCGGGCCAATTTCAACAATATTTTCGCCTGCACGCGGATTTACGGAACGCACAATTTTGGCAATGACACGTTGGTCATGTAAGAAGTTTTGACCAAAACGCTTACGCGTGTGATGCCCTTCATCTTTTGGGTTTAAGGCATTAATCTGATACATAGACATTTCCAACGTGTAATAAAGACGAGATCATTGACGCGCTAAATCCAGCGCCAAATCCACAGCCACATGTAAGCTTGAGCTTTTCGCAAGGCCTGTACCTGCGAGGGAGAGTGCTGTGCCATGATCGACAGAAGTTCGGATAAACGGTAAGCCCAAAGTAATATTGATGGCTTCACCAAAGCCCTGAGATTTTAACACAGGTAAGCCCTGATCGTGATACATCGCCAGAACAGCATCGGCATCTTTCAAGTTTTCAGGAGTAAATAAAGTATCTGCAGGCAGGCTCAGGCTCATATTGATACCCTGAGCACGATAGCTTTCAAGCACAGGATTGATCACTTCAATTTCTTCCATGCCCAGATAACCGCCTTCACCTGCATGTGGGTTTAAGCCACAAACCAGAATATGTGGATGATCAATTCTAAACTTGGTTTTCAGATCATGAATCAGAATATCAATGACTTGATGCAATCGTTCAGGCGTAATGGCATCAGGTACATCGCGTAAGGCCAAATGGGTAGTCGCTAGCGCTACACGTAAAGTCTTGGTGGCCAGCATCATCACTACACGCGGTACTCCAGCAAATTCCTGGTAATATTCGGTATGACCACTAAAGTGAATACCCGCTTCATTGATAATAGATTTCTGTACTGGTGCTGTAGCCACACCGACACTTTTACCTGACATGGCATAGTCTGCCGAACGACGTAATTGTTCTAATACATAAGCAGCATTGTCAGCATTTAACTGCCCTGCAACAACAGTGCTATTTAAAGGAATGGACTCAATATAAAGCTGTCCAATGGGTGCAGCTTCCGTTTGGTCAACATATTCAACCAATTCAACATTGAGCTTTAACTGTTGCGCACGCTGTTTTATCAAATCACCATCAATTAAAACCACTATTGGTCGTTCAAATTGACGATTGGCTAGACTTAAACAGATATCAGGACCAATTCCTGCTGGTTCACCGCTGGTGATATATAAAGGGAGCATGACATTCATTGATAAGGCCGATGAAAGGCTATTATACACTTGATCAATTCAACTTCTTCACGTGCTGTAATCATATCTGCCCTTGGTGTTCAAGTTACCTAAAAACCAGAGTGATATACTGGAACGCAACCATACAGAAAATTTTAATTGTTTACCCAAAGTAAAGCGTGCATTTTGTATGGGTTTGCATAAAGCTAAGTAAAATACTGAATAAGATAAAGCCCAAAAATATGCCACCATTGATCAACCAATACTTTTTTAATTTTTGTGCAAAATTCGCCAAGTCAGCTGGCGTGATCCAAGATGCGATGAGTATGAGCACAAATGGAACAACCAACGTGACGATGCTAAAAAATACTATGGCAAAAACATAGTCATAATTGCAGTATTTAAGCTCTGCAATAAATAAACTGAGAAACAATAAATTAATCAAGCTGATATATAAAATTAAAAACACCTGTAAAACTGCATTTGAGCGATTCATTTGCCCCCCCTTTTTTTATATTTTTTTATGAATTTCTCGTGCTGTAAATTATAGATTATTTTTTAAACTTTTCTCTAGGTTTTAGCGATATTCTCATGTAAAATATGCCACTTGAAATTTTATATTTTCATTTGTGATTCTTCACGTTTTCGTTTAGAATCGCGTCTCCTTTTGTTTGGACAGCTTCCATAGTCCAAACCAACTATAATAGGTAGTGGTTTAATGAAAACTCTCAGCGCTAAGCCAGCTGAAGTTCAACACGACTGGTACGTTGTTGATGCTTCTGGCAAAACTTTAGGTCGTCTCGCGACTGAAATCGCTCGTCGTTTACGCGGTAAGCATAAAACTTCTTATACTCCTCACGTTGACACTGGTGATTACATCGTTGTTATCAATGCTGAGCAAGTTCAAGTGACTGGTAACAAATCACTTGACAAGAAATACTATCGCCATACTGGTTTCCCTGGTGGTATTCGTGAAACTAATTTTGAAAAATTAGTTGCTCACAAACCAGAAGAAATTTTCCAACGCGCTGTAAAAGGCATGTTGCCAAAAGGTCCTCTTGGTTATGCAATGATCAAAAAAATGAAAGTGTACGCTGGTACTGAGCATCCACATACTGCTCAACAGCCACAAGTTTTGGACATCTAAGGGATACAGCACATGGCTACTAACTATGGTACAGGTCGCCGTAAGACCGCAACTGCACGTGTTTTCCTATCTGCTGGTACTGGTAAACTCGTAATCAACAACCGTTCTTTAGAACAATACTTCGGTCGTGAGACTGCTCGTATGGTTGTTCGTCAACCTCTAGAGCTTCTTGAAGCGACTGAGAAATATGACCTTTACATCACTGTTGCTGGTGGTGGTATCGGTGGTCAAGCAGGCGCTATCCGTCACGGTATTACTCGTGCACTGATCGCTTCTGACGAAACTCTTAAACCTGCTCTTCGTCAAGCTGGTTTCGTTACTCGTGATGCTCGTGAAGTTGAACGTAAGAAACTTGGTTTACGTAAAGCTCGTAAACGTCCTCAATTCTCTAAACGTTAATTCGTTTACCGAATCGGACAAAAAACCCTGGTTTATTCCAGGGTTTTTTTATGATTTGAAAATGACCACTTAATATTATTTTTATTGTCATTGTTCATGCACATCCTTACCCCACACCCCTTCATGGCACCAGAAGGACTTGGTCAGATAATAATTCGCAACACCGATGATAATAAACAGAATGATTAAGCCAAAATTCATGATCATGTTGTTCTGCTCCTTTCATTTTTTTCTCTACTCTACCCTGCCTTAGTCCAATTGGCTTTTTATGCTTCGTGCTTTTTAGGTTGATTTTTAGTATCCTAATCTATTCATTAGAACTTAATCAGGATTTATGTCAGTCGAAAGCGCGCCACTTCAAGGACTCACCTTATATAGCCATGCCGATGACTTTCGTTCCCATTGGATTCGCTATGTACTTGCTGAAAAGCAGATTAAATATAACCTGATTCTGGTCGATAGCGATGATGAAGATCTGGCCAGCCTCAATCCTTATAACCAGCTGCCCATGCTGATTGAAAATGATTTAAAATTATTTAACACCAGCATCATTTCCGAATATATAGACGATCGTTACCGCCAGAACAAGCTCTATGCAGATGCCCCCATGCCTCGTGCGGAACAGCGGCAATATATCTGGCGTTTTGAAAATGACTGGCTCAAACTGGCCGATATCATGCTATGTCATCCGGATACTCTGGATACTGCAGCCAAAGTGAAGGCTCAAAAACAGTTGCATGATATCCTGATTTCATTAACGCCCCTGTTCCAACATTTCCCTTATTTTATGTCGGAACATTTCAGCATCTTGGATTGCATGCTGGCTCCCATTTTCATTCGACTTAAAAGCATGGGAGTAGAATTACCTCGACAACAATGTCGTCCATTTTATTTATATTGCCAGCGAGTTTTTAGCCGTCCTGCATTTACAAAATCCATGACCTTGCAGGAAAAAAACCGCTACCAAGAGCAAATCAAACCTGTAGAGAAACATCATGTCTGAACAAGAATTCAACTTAAGTCCTACCCGTCCCTATATGGCACGTGCAATCTATGAGTGGATTTGCGATAACAATATGACGCCTTATCTGCTGGTCGATGCTACACGTCCAAACACCATGGTACCCGAGCAGTTTATTAAAGATGGCCAGATTGTCCTGAATATTGTGCCGCATGCAGTTCATGCGCTGAATATGGATAATGAAGCCATCACCTTCTCAGCACGTTTTGGTGGTGTATCACGTGATATCTATGTACCGATGGCAGCAGTCCTCGGGATCTATGCACGTGAAAATGGTCAAGGATTATTCTTTGATCCAAATGAATATGAGCATACACAAAGTGATGAAGATGCTTTAAAATCAAGCACTGAAGAACAGCCTGAACCCGCAAAGAAAAAACCAACCCTAAGGTTATTAGATTAAAAATAATGGAGTAAGTGAATGGCTTTTGATTTAGTACAATATTTTGTTGAACAGATAGAAACTCAAAAGCCTGAGCTTCTACAAGGCTATACAAAAGAAGAAAGACGTAAATATATTTCAGAAATCAATGCTCTCACTTTAGGCAAACTGATTAGCGAATGGCGTAACAATCCGCAAAAAATATATAATGAAATCAAGCATCCAGATGAACTTTATATTCTGGAAATCGCCCGTCACCTGACTACCCGAGTGGAAAACAAGTCAACTTTACCGAAACCCGAGCTGGAGCAGCTCACGTCTGAAATTTTCCATTTTCAGCTGACTGAATTGAAGCAGTTACATGATACTGGCAATCATAATCAGACCAGTATCCAAGAGCTGTTGAAAGGACAAATTGAACATTTGTCTGGGCAGGCAGATGATTGGGTTTGGACAACAAATAACCTAACAGAACTCAAAGGCTCTAAACCAATTCATGAAGAAGAGCTATCATTAGAAGCATCAATGAAGGAGTTTAGCCAAATGGTTCATCAAAATAGCCAGCATCATGATGTTGAAGAAGTTGCTGTTGTAGAAACACCAACCTGGGCAAAAATCGTTGAGCCAGTGGTTGCGCTTGCGATTCTTTGGGTACTGATTGAAGCAGTATTACGTGTATTTGCGTAACTACTTCAACCTCAAAAATTCAGTTTTACTAAAAGCCAATGAGATATTGGCTTTTTTTATTCTTTAAATTTATTAGAGAATGAAGTGAATCTATTTTTTCAACTGAAATTTTTACCTAATTAGTTCCATAATCCATTCAAAATATTTTATTACATCTTTTAGATTAAGATGAGATTATAGATTAAAAAATAATCACAGAATCATTTCACATATCCTTAAATAAAAAGATAAACGCATCACATAATTAAAAAGTACAAGTTAAAAATTAAAATCTAAAGTAAACCATTAAATTTTATATGGTTTTTATTTCAATTGTAATTTACTCCCCCGTTTTTATAATGAATTTGAATGAAAAAGATAATATTCGGACTTCATCAAATACAACTATCGCATCAACTATTTTTATAACAGGGAAATAATTATGGCTAAGGTAACCTTAGATAACACTTACAGACATTGATGGTTTCGTTGCTGCAGCATTAGCTGATGGTGAAAGCGGCTTGGCTCTGGGGCAACTCAAGGTGGTGGCAATATCGATCTTGAACTTGCAGCAGCCGGCAATACAGAAGTGGTTCGTGCAAAACAAAACGCCGTGTAGCGAATTCATTAAACCTGAATGACTCGATTGAAGATATTCTGATTACGCTGGGCAAGCAATATCACCTCATTCGCCCACTCGAAAAGAATAACAATGTATTCCTGTATCTTGTACTGGACCGCTCTAAAGCAAACCTGGCTATGGCTCGTCATGAGCTCAAATCTTTTGAACAAGGTTTAGACTTCAGCTAATACACAGTTTTCCCCTTTATTTCATGCGATAAAGGGGATCCTTATACGCTTCACCCAATAAAATATAAATCTTTAATCGAGACTTAAAATGCATAGGCATTATATTCATATTGGAATAGCAAGTTTAAGTATTCACGATGCAGATGAACTAAAAAAAACTTTACAACACATCACTCCTGACCATTTTATCCTGCAATGGAACACTGCTTCCGATCCTCATCTCGATTGCCTGTTGGTGTATGAGTACTTTCTTGAAACAGAGGGGATTCAACGTGTTCTTAAAAACCAAAAATGCCCTTATTTATGCATCTCTAAAAATGCTCAATACTCAAATCAGATTATAAATAATACGCTCGCTTTACCCCTGCAAAACACACAAATTCTTAAGCACTGGTTTGAGCAAAATTTCCTTAATTCAGAAATTACCTCAGAAATAGAAGAACCTATATTTTCAACGCCAGTTCACTCCCAGCAATCTTCTGACCATCCCCGATAAACTTTTTTAAAGAGATGTTGTATCCTGAAAAAGGTAAATTACATCTCTATGATCAGCATGGCACCATTGCCATCATTGACTCAGCGAAAAATCTGGCCTGGTTAAACAAAGACCGGGCTGAAACAAGCACAGACTTTTCTTTTCAATATGACTTTGCATCTACTAGCGACCTCTTAAAAGTTACACGTAGAGAAACGCAGATTCTCCAAGACTGGTTATGGAATTTTTTCTGGAACTCGCCTAGTTTTGCTCAGATCGCACCTGAAGATGATCACTATAAAATTCACTACTGGCCAAAGCCGGCTCATTCGCTGCATAAAAAACGTATTTTTCAGATATCTGCCTGCTTTATTCAAGGCGCTAAAATTTCAAAAATTGCTGAGCAACATGCGATTTCCTTACTTACGCTTCGACAATTTATCGCAGCCAGTATGGCTTCGGGAAATATTGAAAAAATTAATGCTTGGGAAAGTCGCTATCGCACCACTGAGCCAGTTGAAAGAACAGAACAGCAAAATTTCATTAAAAGCTTTTTTGGAAAGCTTCGATTTAAATTTGGATTTTAATAAAGTAAATACTTATGATTTTACAACAATATAAAATCGTTTTTGCGGGCTCCATGGGCGCAGGTAAAACAGCCGCGATACGTTCATTATCTGATATACCAGTGTTACTCACTGAGGCACTGAATACTGACGACCGCAGCCATACAAAAAATGGAAACCACGGTAGGAATCGATTATGGTGAGATCACATTAGAAGATGGAACCAAAATTGGCCTATATGGGATGCCTGGACAAAGTCGCTTTGACTTTATCTGGCCTGTCATCTGTCAAGGCGCACTAGGTGCCATTATCCTTATTGATCATACAGTGAGTGATCCGATCCAAGAACTGGAAAGCTATATCGAAGTATTCCAGGAATATACCCATAATATTGCCATTGGGATTACGCACAGTGATCTTGAAAGCCCTCATTTTACCCAGATTTATAAGGACTGGCTGATCCAGCAGGATCTCTATACCCCCCTCTTTTTTGTAGATGCTCGTCAAAAAGACGACATCTTGCTCCTTTAGAAGCCCTCATTACTTCAATCGAAGTCAACCATAACCTCATGAGCTAAGGATTAAAGCATGCTTACTATACAAGAAAGACGTCAAGCCCCCGAAGCCCTCGTTCAGCATGCCAAACAGCAAATTCAGGAGATCATTAGCAATGTTCGTGGCGTATATTATGTAATGGTCTGCTCAACAGATGGGTTTGAATTGGCCACAATTCATAAGAAAGACAGCTATAACAATAGCAAGCTTGCTGCTGTGAGTAGCTCGATTTTAGCGATGGTTTCTGCATTTACTAAAGAGATCCATCTTACTGGCTGTCAGAGCATTACTTTGGATGCAGAAAATGGTAAAGCCATTTTGACAGCGGTTGCAGCACCGAAACACCCTCTTATTCTGGTCACTTTAGCCGAAAAAGATATTTTATTGGGTCAGACCCTGTATATGCTGAAGAATGCCACACAGTCCATTATCGCTGCAGATCAATAAATAGATAGATTCAAAAAGGCTTAAATTTATTTAAGCCTTTTTCTATTTCATCTTTATTTCACGCATAAAAAAAGCCCTCTGCTCACGCAGGGGGCTTTTGGAATAATGAGCTGGCGATGACTTACTCTCACATGGGAGACCCCACACTACCATCAGCGCTAAGAGGTTTCACTTCTGAGTTCGGGAAGGGATCAGGTGGTTCACTCTTGCTATGGTCGCCAGCACA
>NZ_VPDQ01000018.1:0-51624 GCF_013417535.1 Acinetobacter sp. YH12241
TCTCCAGTCAGTGCTTGTCCTGACTGGAGTTGTTTTAAGGCTGTTTCAAAATCAAATGTAGTTGCCATAATGCATCATTCCTGTTTTTAACAGTTTAAGGAAATGACACAGTTTTTTGAACACTACCCAAGAAGACGCGCTTGGGCAAATAAATCTTCTGTAGGCTGCTGAAACACCACGGTCCAGTTAGTGGTAGGAATTTTTGCAAAACCTGCTAGTTCGCTAACTCCCATATCGTTATTTAATTTTATTTTTCCTGAGCTATGTGACTCCATATAAGCTAAACTGGTATTGTGTTGGAATGTTTTTCCAATTCTCTCTCTTTCTGGATGATAAATAATTTTATCTTCTTTATCAAAAACATATAAGTAGCTATTTTTATAACCATAATTTTCGCTTAAAAGTGTCTTTAATAAGGACTCTTCATGTAAATAGATAAACCCTGCAATAAACCCTTGGTATTTATTATTCTGATCAAAGATTGGAAAACTAACCAGGACGACCAGATTACCTTTTAATGAATAATAGGGTGAGGAAATATAAGGCTTCTTTGATTCCAGTGATTTACTAAAGCCCAAAGACCGAATAATCGCAACTTTATCTAATTTCAAGGTTTCAGGCGCATATTCGATGACATGACCATCTGCATCGCTGATCAAAACACTGCTAAAAGAATTAGATTGTTGAATCAATCTATTTAATTCAGCTTTTAATAACTGCTCATTATGAAAATCATTTTTAATAATATTGGCACTGAGGCTTAAATCATTAAATATATTTTTAAAATATAAATCAGAAATAGAAGCAACTTTAGCTGCATACTCATAATTTGTTGCAAGAGAATTATTAATCAGTTGTTGTCGGTGAATTACATTGCTCACAATCAATGTAATTGAAAAAAGAATCACCAGACTTACAAGTAAAAGGATTAAAATCAATTTACGTAAATTAAGTTTGAGTGAAATGAGCAACTTTTGAACACTCATAACTTAATCCCCTGAATCTTTCAGAAATACAAAATGTATACAATATATTTCAATAATTATATTGTGTTATGCAGTCCTCTATTTTAGATGAATAATATTCAGTTTGTAAGCATTTTTGAAGCTTAATCTGTTGCTTATTTTGTAAGCAGAAATGGTTTGGTCCATTTATTGAATATATTTAAAAGATATAGAGAAAAGACTGAGATCAAAAAAAGTGATTAAATGCTGATTTAGTAAAAATTATATTTTTATAATATAAGAAATTTTTATTTAAAAGCCAAATTCCCTATCTAAGCTAATATAATTAAATAGATAATAAATAAAGATTTATTGATTAAAAAGTAATTTCTTAAAAGGTAAATATTTATTTTTCAAAGCCTTCATTATAGGGTGGAAGGTGAGATAAATAAGTGCTCAAAAGGATATGACTTAAATTTGAGCACTTATTTGTTCTAGAAAAAGCTAATTTTCTGATTTTACAGTTATTTTCTCAATGAGAAAAGTTAATTACTCTAAAGTACTTCTTAACATCCAGGCTGTTTTTTCATGCACATCAAGACGTTGCGTGATTAAATCTGCAGTCGGTTGATCGTTGACTTCATCAACAACTTCAAAAAGATTGCGTGCGGTACGAGCTACCGTTTCATGAGCATTTACCAATAAACGCAACATTTCTTGGGCATCTGGTACACCTTCTACTTCTTTAATAGCAGTCAGCTTAACAAATTGCTGGTAAGTGCCGGGTGCGGCAAAGCCTAAGGCCCGGATACGTTCTGCAATCAGATCAAGAGCATTCCACTGTTCGGTATATTGGGTCATAAACATGCTGTGCAGACTATTGAACTGTGGTCCGGTGACATTCCAGTGAAAGTTGTGGGTCATTAAATAGAGGGTATAGCTGTCTGCCAATAATTTAGATAGACCTTCGACGATTTTGGCACGGTCTTCGTAAGAAATACCAATATCAATTTTCATAGCTTTAGCATTTTTTTCTGAAGAGCCCATGTTTTACTCCTTAACAATTTTGTAGAGAGATATCTTTTAAAATAGAAGTTTGCCAGTCATGGCTGAAAAGATAGGAAATCTTGGCAGCATGACCTTTTATATGAAATAGCTTTTTGCCACTATTTATATGTGGAAATAATTTTAAGTACTTCTGAGTTATATAGTTTATAGGACGGAAAAAGATATAAGTTTAGGCATTCTGTATAGCCTGGTGACAGGATTGTAACTGTAAAAAGAAACTAATTTTTGTCCTATAAGAACTCAAAGATCTAGATTGGTTTTTTAAAACTTATTTTCATTTTTAGATGATTAAGCCTTTATTTCATGATTTTATCTTTTAGTAAAAACTATCAGCTTTAAATTTTTCAAACTTTGTGATCGTTACTCGGCAAGAAAACTGTGTGGTTAAGAAAAATAACAGAACTGTGCCTTTATTAAACAAGCCACTACAAAGACTCAGCAATGTATTCGTCAAATCTCGTTATGTTAGGGATACAGAC
Source organism: Acinetobacter sp. YH12241 (assembly GCF_013417535.1). NCBI lineage: Bacteria > Pseudomonadati > Pseudomonadota > Gammaproteobacteria > Moraxellales > Moraxellaceae > Acinetobacter > Acinetobacter sp. YH12241. The sequence goes on from NZ_VPDQ01000018.1 coordinate 2,492, forward strand.
GAAATCAATAAAAAGATTTTCATACTCAGCAACAGCTCACCGCATGCAGATAAAAGTGGAACTTTATTTTTCTGTAAAAACGCCAAGATGTTGAATAAAACTCAAGCGAATTTGAGATAGGCAAAAAAAGACTTCACTAAACTCAAGATCAGCAAGGAAAATGTCATGAAAATTAAGGCGAACAGTCCAGCCACAGGTAAAAATGGTTTAGATAAGCAGAATACCAATAAAAAAAGTGAGCAGCTTGATGCATATCGTAGCGACTCCACCGAACAGACACTGACTACTAACCAAGGTGTTAAGATTTCGGATAACCAGAACAGTCTAAAAGCGGGCGTTCGTGGGGCAACTTTAATGGAGGATTTTATTCTCCGTGAAAAGATTACCCATTTTGATCATGAGCGTATTCCAGAGCGAATTGTGCATGCACGTGGTGTTGGGGCACATGGTTTTTTTGAAGCTTATCCAGGCAATGAAAAATGGACTAAAGCCGGGTTTCTAACCAATACCGGTGCCCAGACTCCAGTCTTTGTTCGATTCTCTACAGTACAAGGTCCTCGCGGTTCAGCAGATACGGTACGTGATATTCGTGGTTTTGCGACTAAGTTTTATACGGATGAAGGTAACTTTGACCTGGTGGCCAACGATGCGCCAGTATTCTTTATTCAGGATGGTATCAAGTTCCCTGATTTTGTCCATGCGTTAAAGCCTGAACCACAAACCGAAATTCCATCAGGCGCATCAGCACATGATACTTTCTGGGACTTTGTTTCTCTTGTGCCTGAATCTGCACATGCGGTGATGTGGGCAATGTCAGATCGTGCTATTCCACGTAATTTACGCTCGATTCAAGGTTTTGGGGTGCATACTTTCCGTTTGATTAATGCTGAAAATAAAGCTGTCTTTGTGAAGTTTCACTGGACGCCTAAACAAGGTCTGACACAGCTGGTATGGGATGAAGCACAAAAACTGGCAGGTAAGGATCCGGATTTCCATCGTCGTGACCTGTATGAAGCGATTGCTTCAGGTAATTACCCGGAATGGGAATTAGGTGTACAGATTGTTCCTGAAGAAGATGAAATGAAATTTGATTTTGACTTGCTGGATGCAACCAAAATCATTCCGGAAGAACTGGTTCCAGTGACTCCAATTGGTCGTATGGTGTTGAACCGTAATGTTGATTATTTCTTCGGTGAAACTGAGCAGGTTGCTTTTTGTCCAGGTCATGTCGTACCAGGCATTGACTTTACCAACGACCCGCTACTACAGGCACGACTGTTCTCTTATACAGATACTCAATTAAGCCGCTTGGGTGGTCCAAACTTCCATCAGATTCCAATCAATAAGCCGGTTTGTCCATTCCATAACAACCAGCGTGATGGTCTGCATCAACGTCTTATTCACACCGGACAGGCCAACTACGAACCAAACTCGATTGATGATAACTGGCCGGCTGAAGCACCAGGTGCGACTCAGGCAGGTGGTTTCGAAAGCTATCAGGAACGTATTGACGGTCATAAAATCCGCCAGCGTAGTGAGTCTTTTAATGATCACTTCACTCATGCCCGTTTATTCTATCAAAGCCAGGCACCACATGAACAGAAGCATATTATTGATGCCTATGTCTTCGAACTGAGTAAAGTACAGCGCCAAAATATCCGTGAACGTGAAGTTCTCGAAGTGCTGTGCAATATCGACTTGACGCTGGCTCAACAGGTCGCGGATCAATTGGGTATTGAAATCCCAGCTGAGAAAAAAGCTGCAAAACTGCCTGATGTTCTGATTTCTAAGCGTCTGTCTTTTGAAGCGTTTAAACCTGCCGATATTAAGGCACGCAAAATCGCGATTCTCGCACATGACAAAGCCAATGAAGCCAGTATCAAAGCTGTACAGGCTTGGGCTGAATCAGAGAGTGCTGTGGCTGATGTGTTAACACCTCGTCCAGGACCAGTTCTGAGCCAGCAAGGTACAGTGATCCCATCTGATGGTATGCAGAAAGCTGAACCGTCAATTGCCTATGATGCTGTGGTTATTGTCGATGGCGATAACTATGACATGGTGCTGAAAGATGGTATCGCGACTCACTATCTGCTTGAGGCTTATAAGCATCTGAAACCGATTGTCTTCTTGGGAGATAAAGGTCAGCTGATTGAAGATCTAAAACTGATTAGTGATGAAGGTACTTTAGCAAATTCTCAATTCGATACTGTGCAAGATAGCTTCAAGACCTTGATCATGAATCACCGTGTTTGGGCGCGTGAATTGATCTCAGAAACTATTCCTGCATAAATACCATGAGAATAGAAGCTTCGGCTTCTATTCTCTATTTCAAGGAATAAAACTTTTATGGCGAGACCAGATCCTAAAAAATTACTGGCACAGATGCAAAATGCGCAATGGAGCAGGGAGCAGGATATTTATCTGATCGAACATAACCATCTACCTATGAGTCAACTTAGAGAACAATTGCCTTTTAGTGAAGAAGAAATTATGGCGCGCCGTAAGGTACTAGGACTAATGACCCGTTTAAAACAGATGAAAAGACTTTTTCCTTAGCTGGCTTTCATCAAATGACCACAATATCGATATTTTTGAGGAAGCACTTTTATGGACCTCAGTTCAATATTAGAAAGATTTAAAAATTCATCATTAGAACCTAAAGAAAATATTCAAATGACTTTGAAGGAACTGGTGCAACTTTCGGATCAGGTTCCTTTTCCTGCATCAGGGGAAACTTTAAAACGCTGGCAAATTTTAAGCCAGATCTCGGCAACCAATTTAAGTCTGGGTAAAATATTTGAGTCGCATCTGGATGCACTCGCAATTCTGCATGAATTAAATATTCCGGCAAATCCTCATCAGCTCTGGGCAGTCTGGGCAGCAGAAGGAGGGCCTCAACCATTGCAGCTGGATGAAGGCAAGCTGACTGGCATCAAAACCTGGTGTTCCGCTTCGAGCTGGGTAGAGTCAGGTTTACTGACGTATCGGGATGAACAAAATCGCTCTCAATTGCTAATTGTAGATATGCAGCAGCCTGGTATTCAGCATGACCATACTATCTGGCAAGCTTTGGGAATGCAGCATACGTCCACGGCTCAACTGGAATTTAATCAGGTCCCTGTCAAAAAAGTTGCCGATCCACATGCTTATCTGGATCGGGTGGGATTCTGGCATGGAGCAGCAGGCGTTGCCGCTTGCTGGTATGGTGCGACAGTAGCTCTTGCTGAATATCTGCAGCAGGAACAGTTAAGAAAACCACATATGTATAAAGCCATGTATCTGGGTGAAATCAGCCGTGATCTTTTAGCTACTCAGGCTTTGTTCTATCGGGTTGCAGAATTGATTGACCAGCAACCTAAATTTCCTCATCAACTTCAGATTCAGGCTTTGCGTGCGCAGGTTGAAGCTACTGCATTAAATGTACTCAACCAGGTTGGAAAAGCGCTTGGCGCATCGCCTTATTGTACCAATTCTTATTTTGCCCAGCTCGCAGCAGATCTGCCGGTATTTATCCGTCAAAGCCATGCTGCTTTTGATCTTGAGCGTATTGGAGAACTAAGCGCACAGGAGGAAGAACTATGGGCACTTTAAAACATGACATTGTTGAAGACCGTGTGATCCATGGGGAGGGGACACGGGTGGAAGAATGGCGTAACTGCGAAATACTGCAACAGATACCAGAATTTAATATTTCCAATGTAATTCCTGCAGATGCCAGAGTCTGTATTATGGCACCGCATCCGGATGATGAAATTCTGGGATGTGGCGGACTGATGCAACGTCTGGATAAACTCGGCTATAAGATTGTACTGTTTGCAGTGACCAATGGTACGGCCAGTCATCCCGGTTCGAGTCTGTATACGCCAGAAGAACTGAACCAGATTCGTCCAGCAGAAACTCGCCAAGCTCTGGAAGAATTGTCCTTAGAACAGCCAGTTCTTCGGATTGCTTTGGATATTCAGGATGGAAAAGTGGCTGAGCAGCGAGACTTGCTCAAACAGCAATTGTATTCATATTTACAGCCTAATGATGTATTGGTCACGACTTTTGTTCATGATGGACATCCAGACCATGAAATAACCGGCCAGGTCGCCCAGCAACTCGCGACTGAGCTACAGTTACCGTATATTCAGGTTCTAATCTGGGCGTGGCACTGGGCCACACCAGGAGATACCCGAATTCCTTGGACGGTTGCGCACAAACTCAGGCTGACAGATGAAGAATTAAAATGTAAAGCCCGAGCTGCACGATGTTTCAAAAGTCAGATTGAGAATGATCCGACGACAGAACAGGCACCGATTGTCCCTGAGCATGCATTAGAGCGTGTTTTACAGCCATGGGAGGTTTATCTGTATGAACAGTAAATCAACTTATGATCATGCCTATTTTGATGCTTTATATGCGTTGAATCAGGGAGATCCATGGCATTATGAACAGCGCTGGTATGAACAGCGTAAACGTCAAATTTGTAAAGCACTCTTGCCCAAACTGCATTTTGAATCTGCCATAGAAATCGGTTGTAGTAATGGCATGCTAAGTCAGGAACTAGCTCCTCATACCGGAGAACTCATCTGTCTGGATGCCAATACGACAGCGATCCGGCTGGCGCAACAACGTCTGCAAGATTATTCTCATGTCAGTTTTGTCCAAGGCGTTGTTCCGGAAGACTTGCCAGAGCGTAAATTCCAGCTAATTGTGCTGAGTGAAGTCTTATATTATCTGGATCAGGCCGCTTTAGAGAAATTGACCCACTGGCTGCAGCACGCTCTTGATGCAGAAGGCTGTATTCTGGCTTGTCACTGGCGGGCACCGATTTCAGGTTTTAGCTTTACTGGTGATGATATTCATGACCATCTAAATACTCACCTGCCTTATAAAAAATGTTCACAACTTCAGGAACCTGATTTTCTGATTGATGTCTGGATGAATAGCCCACAGTCTGTGGCAGAGCAAGAGGGCCTTAAATGAATAAAATTGGCGTGGTTATTCCTGCCTGTAATGAAGAAGCCTATATAGAACGCTGCTTGCTGGCCTTAAAAAAAGCACAATTTGAATTTTATCAATACCTTGGTTCATCAGAAAATATTCCCGAGATTAAGATTTTAGTTGTCTTAGACAGTTGTACCGATCAAACCGCGATCAAAGCGGTGCAACTTGGCATAGAAGTCATTAGTTGTAATTTTCGTTCGGTGGGTAAGACCCGTCATTTAGGAATTCAAAAAGTAATTGAACAAGGATGCGACTGGATCTGTTGTACCGATGCAGATTCATGTGTTCAGGAAGACTGGTTCAAAGTCATGTGGCAGCATCAACCTACTGACGCAATTTGTGGGGTCGTTGAAGTGGACGAATGGAAAAATTTAAGCTTGGAAGCCCGATTGAAATATTTAGACCACTATCAGGACAAAATGGATCATCGCCATATCCATGGTGCAAATTTATGTTTTAAAACAAGTATATATAATGATTTTAATGGGTTTCGCCAGCTAGATTGTCATGAAGATGTCGACTTTGTTCGCCGTTTACAACAGGCAGGAGTCGACATTACTTGGTCCAATCAGTTGAGGGTAGCGACCAGTAGTCGACTACAATCAAAAGTTGCTGAAGGTTTCGCCTGTTTTTTACAAAATCTTGAGTTACAGGAAGCAATGAAAAAAACCGATCAGCGTATACAAATAAAACTATAAAATTATAAATTTTATACAATCAATTACTTGTAAAAAATTTAAAAATTCATCTCTAAAAGCTATTTCATTTAGAAAAATTCTGTTTATAATTCACACAAATTAAGCCCTGCTACTTATATTTTTCAGCTATAAGTCCGCGGGGTTTTTCTATGGATGATCGGTAATGGATGCCTGAGCTCTTTCTTTTGGAATGACAATGTTAAATTCACAGTTAATTTCTCGTCTTCAGTCTCCATCACCGTATCTCTGGCAGAAAATCGCCACTGCACTGTGTTTTTTTAGTCTAGGTTTTAGTACAGCTGCCTGGGCGCCATTAATTCCTTATGCGCAGCAGCGCTTATTACTGAATCATGCTGACTTTGGTTTGCTTTTGCTATGTGCCGGAGTTGGCTCAATGCTGGCAATGCCATTGGCAGGTCGTATGGCAAGTAAGTTTGGCTGCCGTACAGTACTGGCTGTTATTCTGGCTGCATTTCTGTTCATCTTGCCAGCACTAGCGATTAGTCCTACCAGCTTGATGATGGCAATTACCTTGTTTTTCTTTGGTGCCAGTGCAGGCGCTTTGGGGGTAACCGTAAATATTCAGGCTGCCCAGATTGAAAAACTCATGGATAAAAGCTTGATGTCTGGTTTCCATGGCGTATGTAGCTTGGGTGGTCTGGTCGGTGTATTGGGCATGACCACGTTAATGGGATTTGGTCTGGCACCTTTAACTGGCGCACTGGTCGTAAGTGTGATGTTGCTTGTGATTGCGATGCTGGCAATTCCATTCTGCTTAGGTGGTCAGTCATCAACTACAGAAGAAACTAATACAGCTACAGCAAAACCTGCGAAAAAAGCGCTACCAACATTCGCAATTTTAGGTATTGGTCTGATCTGTTTTGTATCCTTCCTGTCTGAAGGTGCAGCAATGGACTGGAGCGGTATTTATCTGGCAACCCAGTTTAACTTACCTGCAGCACATACCGGTTTGGCTTATAGTTTCTTTGCTGGTTTGATGGTGCTTGGACGTTTTAGCGGTCATCTCATTATTCAAAGTTTGGGTGAAAAAACCACTATTTTATTAAGTGCTTTACTGGCTGCAGCAGGCTTATTCATGGTGATCTTTGCACCAGTATGGCAAGTCGTTTTAACTGGTTATGCGATCTTGGGGCTAGGTAGTGCTAACATTGTTCCATTGATGTTCTCTCGTGCAGGCCGTCAAAAAACTATGGCTTCTCATGTAGCATTATCTTATGTATCGGTATTTGCTTATACCGGTTCATTGATCGGACCAGCGCTGGTAGGTTTCGGTAGTGAAATTATTGGCTTGCGTTTAGTATTTACGGTCATCGCAGTTGCTTTAATGAGCATTGTAATCCTGAACCATCTGACTGCCGGTCACAAAGAATCAGAAAAAGCAGAAGGTCTTATTGCCGGCCTAGACCATAAAACACCAGCATAAAGCTGGTGTTTTTTATGGGCTTTTCAGACTTATGCATGCATATTGAACTGGGTCGAGATGCCTTTGGCCACTGGTCGATAAATTCGCAAGCTTTGTGATTTTTTCAGGTCCGACAGGAACTGATCACGCCAGCGAATGATATCGAAATTCTTCAAGCCTTGCTGTAAATAGCGATAACGTTCCAAACGTTCCGACTTCGGCATACGCAAGGCTCTTTTCAAGGCTTTGGCCATACTGTCCTGATCATAAGGATCAACCAGCAAGGCTTCTTTCATTTGCTCGGCAGCCCCAGCATATTTAGACAGAATCAATACGCCTGGATCTAGCGGGTCTTGCGCAGCAATATATTCTTTGGCGACCAGATTCATCCCGTCACGGATTGAATTCACCCAGCAAATATCGGCCTTACGGTAGAGCTGCATCAGGGCTTCATGACCCAAAGTGTCGTAGCTACAGTCAAAAGGCAGCCAGTTTGCATTGCCATGCTGATGGTTTAAATTCTGTACCGCAGCCTGGAACTGTTCATAGAGTTTTTTATAGCTGTTCACATCTAGTCGACATGGGCAGGCAATCTGTAATTGCTGGAACTGATTTTTAAATTCAGGCTGTTCATCCAGCAACTCCTGGAATGCATGAATTTTCTCCAGCAGCCCTTTACTGTAATCAATCCGGTCAACAGAAATGATGGTCTTATGGGCATGTGCTTTATCCAGATCAAAGGGCAGGTCAGTGACTTGGCTCTCAGCAGCCTGCTTCTGAATCTGCGCCGGGTGTACACCGATTGGATAAGCTTTCACATAAATCCGTTTAGACTGATAAGTCAGGATTTCATCATTGCGATGCTGGATATTTAATACCTGTTCCAAGAAGTCAATACAGTTGGCCTGATCGCGTGGAGTTTGCAGACCGATGACATCAAAATCTCCCAGATGTCTGGCCAGTTCCTGATAAGGAGGCAGCGTTTGCCAAAGTTTCAGTTCTGGGAAAGGAATATGCAGGAAGAACCCAATCCGGTTGCGCATGCCTAATTTACGACAGTAATGCGCAACACTCAGAAAATGATAATCATGAATCCAGATGATGTCATGCGGTGAAGCCACCTGTTTCAGGTGTTTGGCAAAACGCAAATTGACATCTTTATAGATTTTAAAATCCTGCGGTTGATATTCGACACGTTGATGCTGGTCATGCATTAACGGCCATAAGGCATTATTAGAAAAGCCGCAATAATAACCCTGGTACTGGGCTTCGCTTAGTGCACTGGTATGATATTCCACATTCTGATGTTTCAGAATCTGAAATTTCTGTTCCTTGTTATGGTCAACTCTGGAGCCATTCCATCCAACCCAGATACCGCCTATATCTTGCAATGCATCCTGCAATGCAACAGCCAATCCACCAGCCTTCATACTTTCTGGGTTAGGTAGATTCACACGGTTTGATAACACAATGAGTTTAGACATGTGATTTCTCCAATCGTTGTTGTTCTTGTACTTCGATTACATTTAAAAATTCTTTCAGGAAGGCCTGAACTTGAGAGACATTTTCCAGTCTGTACCGTGCTACGGTCTGGCCAGGGCCTACTTTGATTGAGCAGCCGTGCAGGGCATTGATGACCTTGAATCCGGCTTCATCGGTCAGGTCATCACCGATAAACATGGGATAATGATCAGTGAGATGGTATTGCTGAATAATCTGTTGAATCGCTGAACCTTTATTGGCGCCTTTGGGCACCAGTTCAAAAACATACTTGCCAGCTTTTAACTCAAAGTTGGAAAACTGGTTGAGACATTCCAGCGCAAAGGCATGTACGCGATCTTCCAGTTGAGGATGTTCACGAAAATGTAGCGCAACAGAATAATCTTTAACCTCGATCCGTAAATCAGGGATTTGAACTGCCTGTTCCTGAATATATTGTTTTAGGGCTTGTAGCTGCGGCTTATTTAAAGAGATTAATGTCTTTAAATCAGCTTGATAGATTAATTCCAGACCATGTGATCCAGCGATATTCCATTGCAGAGGATGAATAAGTCTTTGTGCTTGTAAAATAGAACGACCCGTAACTAATATCAGCTGGATATATTGTTGTAAATTTTCCAATATATTTATAATTTCAGGTTGAATTATACTTTTATCTGGATCTGGGTGAAATTCAGAGATTGTTCCGTCAATATCAAGAAATAAAACAACCTGATTTGAGTCCATATTCAGGTTGCAATCATTTAAAATCATCTTTGGCGATATATAAAAAGATGAGCTAGATGAATCTTCTAAATCTTGTTCCCTATGTATGCCTGACATAAATCCACCTAAGTACATGATATAAAATAGATTAAAATTTAGAGTTAAACTGTGTGATTTTTAATCTAATTAGTTTTATAACATATTCTATTTTTTAAAATGGCTTTAGGCGCAGAAAAGAAACACTTTTGACATGTAAAGTTACTTTGTAAAATTTGGAAATATTCAGCAGAAAAAGTTGATATTCTTTGTATATTTGTAAAATAATTTTTCAGTGATTTTTAATATATTAATAATGATATTTAAGGTTATGCATATTAAGTGATTGAGTAATTTTGAGTGCTATAAATAAGACTCTTTTGATTATTTAATGTAAAAAAATGGTTTTGATTTATATTTCTAGAAATTAATTCATTAGCTTTCTATTAAATAATAGGTATTAAATTGGAAATATTTAAAAACACATTTAATATAAAATATAAATATAGCGCAGCCTATTAATTTTTTATTAAAGCCAGTTTTGAAAGGAAGGATAAATTATAAAATCTTGGTGCTACATAGAAGAGAGAGGGTTATATCGTTGAGAGACTAGGTGTAGACATAACCCCATAAAGAGGAGAGCAGAGTGCTTATAGCTCTCTCCAGACATCGTTCTCATCTTTCAATGGAATAGTAAAGTTAAAGTCATCATCATTACTGACTAAAAGACTGGTAGGGGTTTGCATCAAAACTTTTAAAACAGTACCAGCTTCAAAAATAATCGGGTGACAGTTTTCCTTTTCCAAGGTCACTGGCTTAAGTAATTCAATCACAGAACTTTCCATATTTTTATTCCCAAATATTGATACTTCGCTGTTTTTTAATCTTAACATGATTTTTGCACATTTAACTAATTTTTGAAAAACCGAGACATAAGTCAACAAGTCGGTCAATTTTTCTTAAAAAGCGCTTAAGTCAGTAAATTAAAGGGATAGAGATTAAGATTTAATTTTCAAACGATTTGTGTTTCTTAAACTCGAATATTTTCAGTTTATTTACCGACGAAAAGAAGAGAAGGAGACAAACGGCCCCAAATAGTAAATCTAGCGCAAAATCTACTTGTCACTTTTTGACAGGCCAGTCATGATCTCCTCCATTCTATTGCGTACGTTATGCGCTAGTATTAAAGCAAGAATCATATAATCTGATATCAATTTGGCTTTAGCGATTTTGTGTTTGTATGTAATTTTTTACATTGAATTGCAAATTTATGCTGCAGTTCGTTGAAAGTCTGAAAATAAGAATAAACTGTGCGTCATTTGGATGACCCGTACATCTATAAGGAGAATTAAGCCCCAATGTTTAAGTCATTTTTTCCACAACCAGTGTGGTTCTTTAGTAGTCTGGTACTGTGGTTTCTGATCAATCTTGGCCTTTGGCATAGTGGTGGATCAGGCTGGGGTGTCTATTTGGGTATGACCGAAGGTTATCATGATCTTAAAATGCCGATAGGAATCAGCCGCTTCTGGGCGCCAAAATTTCTCTGGTTTTATCTCTGGTTTTTTGTGAGTACCGCGATATTCGCTACCTTCTGGTATTTTAAAGCGAAACATCCCTGGCAGCGCTGGTCTGTATGGGGCTCGGCCTTTATCCTGTTCAATATCTGGTTTGGGGTGCAGGTTAATGTCGTCTTAAATGAATGGTATAGTCCATTCTATGACCAGATCCAGAATATGCTCACGCAAGGAGGCGGAGATGTCAGCCTACTATATCAAGGTGCATTGACCTTTATTTATATTGCCATGGTCTATGTCACGCTGGCGGTGTTTAACCTGTTCTTTGTCAGCCATTATGTATTCCGTTGGCGTACGGCGATGAATGACTACTATACGGCGCATTGGGAAAAGTTACGTCATATTGAAGGGGCATCACAGCGTATTCAGGAAGATACCATGCGTTTTGCCAAAACTACGGAACAGCTGAGTGTCTCACTTATTGAATCTCTGATGCTATTAATGGCATTCCTGCCAATTCTGTATGAGTTATCGAGTCATGTAAAAGTACTGCCCATTGTCGGTGAAATACCGCATGCATTAATGTGGGCGTCGATCGGATGGGCAGTTCTGGGAACTGTGATTTTAATGATTGTCGGAATGAAACTCCCTGGACTGGAATTCAATAATCAGAAAGTTGAAGCGGCTTATCGTAAAGAGCTGGTTTATGGTGAAGATTATGCTGATCGTGCTCACCCGCTTACCTTGCAAGAACTGTTTAGTCGGGTACGTACGAATTATTTCCGTTTGTATTTCCACTATGCCTATTTCAATATGGTTCGTATCTGGTATCTACAACTGGACAATATTTACGGATTATTTATTTTGTTTCCAAGTATTGCCGCGGGTGCGATTACACTGGGTTTGATGATGCAGATCCTGAATGTGTTCGGTAAAGTTCGTGAATCCTTCCAATATCTGATTTTATCCTGGCCTACGATTATTGAATTGCTCTCCATCTATAAACGTTTGAAAGCATTTGAATCCCATCTCGATTAATTTTTTTCTTCTATTCCTAGACAATTTTAAAAGCCAGATCATTATAGGTCTGGCTTTTTTATTGATTAATTTTTATTCAAAATCAAATTGAAAATTACGATCTGGAGAGGTGCGAAGAAATTAGGATGAATAGCACTAAAACATCCCAATATTAGGGTATCCAAGCTATTTTTTCTTGTCTAGAATTTTAAAGGCCAGCCAGGGTGGTGTTTAATTTCCAATAATATGGCGTATAAAAATAATTAGTGTACGTAAAGGAAATTATTCAAATTATAATTTCATTCAGACAGCGATAGAGAGCATAATTGCCGTTATCATCCATGATAATAATATCTCTAATTTTTGTTGAATGAGTAACCGGAGAACTGATCTGTTTCTTCGGTTTTTTTATATCTTTTTTTCTACTGCTCTATCTTCTAATTGGCGAATAATCCAGCGTATTTGTTGACTTGAAGAATGTTAATTCGATCAATTTATCCGGCTATAAGCTAGATGGATTAGGCATTCTATTTCCTATTTTTAGTGATAGGTCTCGCTATATTTTTATATTTATCAATCTGTTGAGATTGTTGTTTTGGCACATTTGCTATATGTTATAGAGGCCTGGGGGAGATAAGCAGTGAAGCTAAAATTAATAATTCCAACAATATGTGTAGCAAGCCTGGCTGGATGTAACAGTATTCAGCAAATGAAATCAGATATGCAGCATCCTTATGTAAGTCCTCAAGAACTGATTGTTAAAAGAAACTTGAATCAGGCTGACGGTTCGGCAAAAGAATATGTTTATTCATGGGAAAAATCCAAGCAGCATCTGGAGCCACAATCCCTCTATCCACGAACCACCTTAAGCCAGTATTGTCATGAACGGGGCGGCAAGTTTTCTCTACTGTATAAGAGCCAATTGGCTTCAGTAAAAGATTCTGCCCAGAAGAACCGTTTAAGCAAAAACCGTTATGTCACTCAGGGTATTGGTGCCTATCAATGTACGATGCCTCAAGGACAAAACTGGATTGTTTCTATTGAGCCGATTTCTGAACGTCAGCCAGAAAAAAATAATACTACCCGTGTAGTCCGGATCCTGAGCAAACTTCAAAGCTCGTCTGAAGCGCGTCATTTCTATCAGGGCCATAAAACTACGGCTAAGTCTAATAAAATTGCTGAAAAGAATGCAGCCAAAACCTCAGTCAAAGATGAGAAGAAGGAAGTAGATAAAAAAGAAGCCGATAAGAAAGAGATAAAAATCCCTGCTGTTGAACCGGCAGTGATTGCTGTTCCCGCTGCTCGTACAAGTAGTATCGAAACGCCACAACAGCAGCAGATGAAACTGTATGTAGCTGCACGCCGTGATATCAATAGCGGTAAGAACCTGAACAATGCCTGCAATAATGCCCAGCGTGCCTATAACTATGGCAAATTACAGGGTACAGAAGGAACACGTGTCTATACCGAATCCGGCATGCTAGTGGCACGCTGTTTAAGCAGTATTCCAGTCTATGCCAACCGTATTCCAAATTCCAAGGTTCAGGCCAAACGAGTACTGCAGAATCTGGCCACCAACTATAACCATACTGGGGCAAAGAATCAGTTGAGACAGTTAAAATAAGTCTATTATTTTCACATGCAGTTTGATCATTTATTTAGCAGAGTAGATGCACATGAAAAGTCATCTACTTTAAGGATTGGGGATATTGAAAAAAGTATTTCTTAAGCATAGGCGAACTTAAAAATAATATTTTTCTTTTGAATACCAATGATAGAAGATAAATAGTTATCCTATTGATAGGAATAAAAATTAATTAGTATTAGGTTGCAAATCGAACCTTATTTCACAGTGAATCTCCTACCGCCATCTCAGATTTTCTCCTCTATCTCTCTTATCAAATACAAGCCCATTCAACGGCATATTCTAAAAATTATTGGTATATCTTTTGCTTAAAAATTATCAGTTTTGTGCTTATGGACAGAGCAAGAAAAACTAATTGATTTTTAACATACACAATAATGAGATTTATCGCTTGAGAAAACATATTTTAAGTCATTTGATTCTTGTGGGTGCATTTCTACATTCACCTGTGAGTTATGCAGTGAGTACAACTTCATTAAAATCGGCAATTGATCTGAATGCGATTGATCGGACGGTTGATCCAAAGCAGGATTTTTATCAATTCGTGAATGGAAACTGGCTGAAAACCGCAAAGATTCCAGAAGATCAGGCATTGTCGGGTGCATTTGCTGAAGTGAGTATGAAATCAACCCAGCAGTTATTTGACATTTTTAATGAGCTGGCTAAAAAACAGTATCCGCAAGGTAGCAATGAACAAAAGGTCGCAGATCTCTATGCCAGTTATATGGATACCGATCGGCTGGAACAACTTGGGCTTGAGGCATTGCAACAAGACCTGCAGCGGATTGAAAGTATCAAGACCAAAAAAGATCTGGCAGAGTTTTTTGCCTATGCGGAAAAAATCAATCTGAATTTGCCATTCTCTACCCGTTTTTATCAGGACCGTAAAGCTTCTTCCAAGGCCATGATGTATGTAGGGCAAGGTGGCTTGGGAATGCCTGACCGTGATTTTTATTTGAGTGAGCAGCCTCGACAACAGGAAATTCGCAATACTTATCTGCTTTATATCGCCAATACCCTGAATTTTGCCGGTCAGCCCAAGCCGATTGAAGATGCTCGCACTATCCTGGCTTTGGAAAAGGCACTGGCAAAAATTAGCTGGTCCGCTGTGGAGCTACGCAATGATGAGGTGAGAACCTATCTCGTTGAAACTAAAAATATTATTAACTATATGCCTTCTTTTGACTGGATGAATTATTTCTCAGAACTGGGCTTAAAAGGTGCAAGAAAAGAGGTTGCGATCTCGCAGATTAATTATTTGCGTCAGCTGGATCAGTTATGGAAGGTTGTTCCAATTGAAACCTGGCAAACCTATTTGAAATTCAACCTGATCAATAGTTATTCGCCATTTTTAACAGAAGTTTTTCAAGACCATCATTTTGAATTTTATGACAAAACACTAGAGGGTGTACAAGCACGTTCTCCACGGAATGAGTCCGCTCTGGAACTCACTAACGGTATTTTAGGTAATGTGCTTGGCAAGCTCTATGTAGAAAAGCACTTTAATGAAAGCCAGCGCCCGGCCATGCTGGAAATGGTAGAAAACGTCCGTAAAGCCTTTCATCTGAAACTGGATCAGGTAGACTGGATGGGTTCGGATACCAAAAAACAAGTGCGGCATAAACTGGATAGCATCAATATCAAAATTGGTTATCCGAAAACATGGCAGGATTATTCAGCCTTAAAAATTCGTAAGGATGATCTGATTGGTAATATCCAGCGGACCCGGCTATTCAATTACCAGCGTGAACTGGACAAGGTGGGAGAACCGATTGATCCAGAAGCCTGGCACATGTCGCCACAAACAGCCAATGCTTACTATAACGTCAAGCTGAATGAAATCGTATTACCTGCGGCCATCTGGCAGGCGCCATTTTATTATGATGATAGTCATGATCCTGCAGTGAATTATGGTGCTATAGGGGCTGTTATCGCACATGAAATTAGCCATGGTTTTGACGATAGAGGAAGCCGCTTTGATGCCAAAGGCAAGGGTGAAGAAACCTGGAACGAGCGCGACCGTAAGAAGTTCAATGAACGCACCAAAGCCTTAGTCGAGCAATATAAACAATATGAAGCTCTGCCAGGGCATAAGGTGAATGCGGAATTAAATAAAAGTGAAAATATCTCTGACAACCTGGGCTTAGGGATCGCTCATATGGCTTACAAGTTATCGCTCAAGGGTCAGCAGCCAGCACCTATCATTGATGGCTTTAGTGGAGATCAGCGTTTTTATATAGGCTGGGCACAAGTCTGGCGTAGCAAAAGTAATCCTGAATATCTGTTAAATAGCCTAAACCTTGCCAGCCACGCGCCAGGTCATGTACGTGGCAATGGCGCCATCCGCAATCAGCAAAGTTTCTATGAAGCTTTTGAGATTAAAGAAGGGGACAAGATGTATTTATCACCTGAAAAACGGATATCCATCTGGTAACAGGATTTAAAAAATTAGGTCTGTTTATCTGAAAAGAGACAGGCCTATTTTTTTTATCTAAAGGAGCCACATACAGAGCCAAAAACAGTTTAAAAATTGGCATATATGCTGCTTATAAAGATTTAAGTGTTTGATTATCAGGTCAACACGCATTGATAAATTCAACTGCGCAGTGAAGCGCGAGGATAGCAAGCTTTGAAAATTTTTCTAAAAACCGCATTGGTAAGTGCTTTATTAGCCGTTTCCTCTGCAAATTATGCTTCAGATCAAACCGCTATTGCAGCACTTGGTTCGGGGATTCATCTTCAACACTTTGATAAAAAAATCGCACCACAACAGGACTTCTATCAGCATGTTAACGGGCACTGGTTAGAGCATGAAGAAATTCCGGCTGATATGCCAAACTGGGGTGCATTCACGATTTTGCGTGAAAACTCGACCCAGCAATTACATGACATTGTAGAAGAGCTGGCGAAAACCAAATCGGATTATGGCAGCAATGAGCAGAAAGTGGGGAGCTTATATGCCAGCTTTATGGACACGGAAACTTTAAATGCAAAAGGTATCCAGCCGCTAAAAGCAGATATCGCCAAAATTGATGCCATGAAAAACAAAAAAGATTTCACTTTGTTGCTTGCAGACTATGCAAAAAACCGTGTCAGTACACCTTTTGAATTTGGCGTGATTCCTGACTTGAAAAAGTCTGACCAAATGGCGGTGTTTTTGGGTCAAAGTGGTTTGGGTTTACCGGATCGCGATTACTATTTGAAAGATGATGAAAAGCTGAAAAGTGCCCGTGAAACTTATGTTAAACATATTGCTAAGCTGTTGACGCTATCGGGTGAAACAGAAGCAGATGCGGCTGCACATGCACAATCTATCCTGAACTTAGAAACTGAAATTGCCAAAATTCAGTGGGATAATGTGCAGAACCGTAATCTCGAAAAAATGTATAACGTCTATACATTAAAAGACGTCAAAAGCCTGGTGCCAGAATTTGACTGGAAAACCTATTTTAAAGCGACGGGTTTAGATAAAAAAACCAAAACCGTGATTGTGGCGCAAAAAAGTTATTTTGAAGATTTAAACAAGATTTTAAGCAGCACACCCCTCGATGTATGGCAAACCTATTTCAAATTCCATCTGATTGATGGCGCTGCACCTTACTTAAGCCAGGAATTTGCTGATGCAAACTTTGAAATGTACAGCAAAACCTTACGCGGTGTGACCGAGCAACGGGCACGCTGGAAACGTGGGGTTGATATGACTAATGCCGTACTCGGTGAAAGTCTGGCACAAGTCTATGTCGCAAAACATTTCCAGCCTGAACAGAAACAGCGTATGGAAAAACTGGTAGAAAACCTGTTGCTGGCATTTGAACAGAATCTGGAAAAACTGGACTGGATGGGTGCAGAAACCAAAGCACAGGCACACCGTAAGCTGAAAAGCTTTAGAGTAAAAATTGGCTATCCAAATAAATGGCGTGACTATAGCAAGCTGGAAATTAAAGATGGCGACCTGATTGGTAATCTGCGTCGTACCAACAGTTTCAATTATGACATTGCGCTGGATAAGTTGGGGAAACCGGTTGATCGTGAAGAATGGCATATGCTGCCGCAAACGGTAAATGCTTACTACAACCCAATGGGCAATGAAATTGTTTTCCCTGCTGCTATTTTACAGCCGCCGTTCTTCGATATGAATGCTGATGATGCCGTGAACTATGGCGCAATCGGGGCAGTGATCGGTCATGAAATCAGTCATGGTTTTGATGACCAGGGCAGCCGCTTTGATGCAGACGGCAACATGAAAAACTGGTGGACCGAAGAAGACGATAAAAAATTCAAGGAAAAAACCAAAGCTCTGGTTGAGCAATACAATGCCTATGAAGCAATACCGGGCTATCACGTCAATGGTGAACTAACCTTAGGTGAAAATATTGCCGATAACTCAGGTCTGGCGATTGCCTATGAAGCTTATAAATTGTCACTAAATGGCAAGCCTGCTCCGGTGATTGATGGATATACCGGAGATCAGCGTTTCTATATTGGTTGGACACAGGCATGGCGTGCCAAAGTTCGTCCGGAACTGGCATTACAGCTGTTAAAAACAGACCCGCATTCACCAGCAGCCATTCGTGGCCGAGCCACTTTACTTAACCAGAAACCTTTCTATGAAGCCTTTAGCGTCAAGCAAGAAGATCCAATGTATCTGGAAGAAGATAAACGGGTAAAAATCTGGTAAGTCTGAAATTTAATTTATAGGTTCCCAAAATCCTGACTGATGTCGGGATTTTTTTATCTCTCAGGTTACAGAGTTCTACAGGTTTTCCAACCTTTTACATGCTACAAAGAAACTGCATTGTTCAAGCAGTTTGAACGGGTGAAAAAGGAAAGGAATATGGGATTCAAAGCTTTATCGGGTCTTCGGGCAGTCTTTATGACTACAGCATTGCTGGGTGCAACTCAGATTGCGACAGCCGGTCCAACAGTTGATCAGCTTAGTGACTGTTTAATGAAATCCACGACGGCCACTGATAAAACCACAGTCTTGCAATGGACCTTTGTGGCATTGGGTAATCATCCCGATCTGAAAGCTTTTAGCAATGTAACTGCAACTCAAAAGGAAACACTCGACAGAAATTTAGCGACAGTTTTACAGCGGATTCTGGTTGAGCAATGTCCAACCCAGACCAAAGCGGTCATTCAGGCTGAAGGGGTACAAGCAGTGGGTGAAAGTTTCCAGGAGCTTGGGCAGGTCACGGGTGAGGAAATTCTCAAAAATCCGGAAATCAAAAGTCAGCTAAGTGGCGTACTTAAATATATCGATATGAGCAAACTGGTCACGACGTTTTTGACCCCTGACGTGTGGAATAAACTAGGCATCACCCGTTAATGGATTGCAGATGCAGTCAAACTTAAACCACAAAAATGTGGTTTAAGTTTTATAGAGCTTGCCCGGAAACAGTCGGTCTCGAATTTCATTCCAGTTGGTCGATAGCCAGCAAATAAATGAACCTAAGGTGACCATCATCGTGCCGATCCAAAAGGTATGCGATAAACTGGTATTCAGCACCCACATCGAAATGATAGACGAAAAGATCGGGCTAAAATAAGATAACGCGACCAGCATTGCGATATTACCCTGGTTAATCCCGATATTCCAGGCTGCATAACCCAAGCCAGTTACGACCGAAACCAGCAACATATACAGCATAATATTCAAGTCAATATTAAGAAGTTGTGGCAGTTGTTCGTGATCTAAGAGCAGCGTCTTGCTCCAGAGAACCACACTTACCATCGCGAAAAAGAACACGATTGGGTTATGTCCTTGGCTGTATTTTTTGGTAAATACACAATATAACGACCATAAACTCGCCCCAATGAATGCCAATATGTAACTGGTTGGATTGGCCTGCATGTTGTGAATGACGGTTGCTAAATGAATATCGCCGTTGCCCGTCTGGATATAAAAAATACCTGCCAGACTAATACTGAGCCCTACCACCACCAAGCTGTGAAATTTTAGTTCATGAAATAGAATGAGCATGGCGATGGTCATACTGGGCCACAGATAATTCACCAGACTAATTTCAATGGCTTGCTGTGCAGTTTGTGCGAGTGCTACGGCATAGGCAAAGCAGATTTCATATACCAGAAATAATGCAGCTGCACTGAGCAGATAGAACTTGGGTATGGTTTTGAGTTTGGGAACGCCAAAAACAGCCAGTAAGAGCAGGGTGCTTAAGCTATACATCATAAGTACAGCCAGATCAGGTCCAATACTAAAACTGATTTTTTTGAGCAATCCCACGATAGGCGACCACTGTAAAATGGCACTTAAGCCAATCAGCGTAGCGAAGTTTTTCGACATGGTAAGGGCGGGATGGGAGAATGTGCAGATTGTATTCCTGTTGAGTGATTTTCAATATGGGATAAACACGATTTTATGATCAAATTCAAAAAAATCGTTAACAACCGCTTTATGATTTGAATATCCCGATCATGAGTTTAATGATCCAGAAAATGGGTGTGAAAATTAGCTCGATACCATCGGAAAGATTGGCAAATTTGCTTTCTCTGGCTGTGTGCCTCCGTAGTTTGATGGGTTTGCGTCGTCTTGACTGATATGCGGCAATGATGAAGATAAGAATGATCAGGATAATGCTAAGTAAAATAATGTAATTTGACATTTTTTTGTTTTTTTCGGTTTGTTTTTGATTTTATAGCATGTTTTAAATCCTCTCCCTAGCCCTCATCCTTTCTTGCGCTTCGTTTTAAAAGCAATGCTTTAAAACTCGCTCAGGAGAGGGAACTACGCGCATCAAATTGATGGCCTGACAAAGTCTTCCTTTTTAAAGGTGAGAAGCGAAGCTTCGCAAGGAGAGGGATTCTTAAAATTCACCTCTCCCTAACCCTCTCCTAAAAGGAGAGGAGATTATTCACTATTAAATTAATGCAGTCATAAAATTATTTGATGCTCCCTCTCCCACAGGGAGAGGGTTGGGGTGAGGGAGAAAGAATTACAACAAATCAGGATAAAACTTTTCAAAATCTGGATTCACCACTTCACCTCGCAGCAAATAACCTTTTGGCTGAATATAACTATAAATTTCCCGTGCAGGCTGTTCATGCCAGCCAATATTAAAAGCGCAAAGTTTTGGGAAAAATTGTAGGTGGCTATAGTTCAGATTGTTATGAATCCAGTATGCAAGCTGTTGCCAGGTGGTTTGATCTTTTTCATACAGTTCTAGAAATGAAGGAATAACGATACACGCTGTTGCACCATAACCTTTTTCGTCTGGATAATCCCAAATATGGCTAGCAAAGTTTTTCTCGTTGCTGGCGCAATTATATCCTTTTTCATTACCAAGCTGATTGACGCTTGGTGAACGATAAGCAGATCGAATGGTGATACGCCCAAATTTGTCTTGGAGAGGTTAAAGTAATTCTTCACAGAGTTTTGTGCCTGTACGAATGGCAATGTCAGGATGGTCGGGGAAGTTTGGTACACCGTACCAATTAGCGATTTCGCTATACAGAAAGTCACGCATAAAGAAAGACTTTGAAAGTTGAATTCGTCCTAAGTCTTCGAGTTTGGCGAAAGAGGATACTTTTTTGATGGTCATATTCTTAAATGGCTTTCATACAATAGTTGAACTTTTTAAACTTGCTGATTGGTATTGATAAATGTTAAATAAAAGTATCTAAGTTCATAATAAAGTCAAAATGTCAGAAGAACCAAAGACAATTCTCAATCAAAAAAGTTTTAAATGTCCTCATTGTGGAGCTTTTGCTTATATGGAGTGGAATAACTTATATGTTATTTCACAAGATCCAGTGGGTAATGATTTTTATATTAGAACAAAGGTACATCAAGCTAATTGTGCTTCATGTGATAATAACAATATATGGTATAACCATGCGCCAGAGATGGATTGGTTGCCTCCAAATAATTTTCATGAGCCAAGAGATAATAATGAATTAACTAGATTGTATCCTATTCAAGAGATTGCGAATAAGGATATTCCAAATGCCAATGCTGATATGCCCGGAAATGTGAAAAAACTTTATATAGAGGCAGCCTTAATTTTTGAATTATCACCCCGTTCAGCTGCAGCATTGATTCGTTTAGCATTAGAAAAATTATGTCATCATTTAGATGTGAAGAGGAAAAATATTAAAGAGTCGATCGAAGAATTAGCAAAACAACAAATTATCCCAATAAAAGTTGCCCAAGCTGCAGATAATATTAGATTAATTGGTAACGCAAATGTTCATCCAGGAATTATTTGTGATGAAGTTCTAGAAGATATTAATCCAGCTATTTTCACCTATATAAATTTAATAGTGGATTATGCAATTACAAAGCCAAAGGAAATAGAGGAGATAAATGCACTATTTCCTGAACAAAAAAGAGCTTCAATTTAAATGTAAAAAACCCGCTCTAAAGCGGGTTTTCTATTAAAGAAAGATCAGATCAACCAATCAATTTCTTCATCAACTCATTCACTTGAGCAGGGTTGGCTTTACCACGTGACGCTTTCATCACTTGACCAACCAGACCGTTGAAAGCTTTCTCTTTACCAGATTTATACTCTTCAACCATCTTCTCGTTGGCAGCAAGAACTTCCTTAATAATCGCTTCAATCGCGCCTGTATCAGTTTCCTGTTTCAAGCCTTTTTCCGCAATAATCTCGTCCGCAGTTTTGCCTTCTTCCCACATAAAGCCGAACACTTGTTTCGCGATCTTACCGCTGATGGTATTGTCCACAATACGTGCGATCATGCCACCCAGTTTCTCACTCGACACAGGAGAATCAGCAAGGTCTAGGCCAGCTTTGTTTAGAGCACCTGAGAATTCACCCATTACCCAGTTTGCCGCAATCTTACCTTGTGCAGCACCGCCAGCAGCTTTCACCACATCTTCGTAAAACTCTGACATTTCACGAGTCAGTGTCAGTACGTGAGCATCATACTCAGTCACACCGAAGTCAGCTACGAAACGCGCACGACGAGCAGCAGGCAGCTCAGGCATTTGCGCTTTAATCGCTTCGATTTGCGCATCTGGAATCACCACAGGCAACAAGTCAGGATCCGGGAAGTAGCGGTAATCGTTCGCTTCTTCTTTAGAACGCATTGAACGGGTTTCCATCTTCACAGGATCGAACAGACGAGTTTCTTGGTCGATGGTTCTGTCCCATTCCAGAATTTCCATTTGACGTTCAATTTCAACATTGATCGCTTGCTCAATGAAACGGAATGAGTTCAGGTTTTTCAATTCACAACGTGTACCGAACGGTTGACCCGGACGACGTAAAGATACATTACAGTCGGCACGGAACGAACCTTCTGCCATGTTACCGTCAGAAATACCTAACCAGCGAACCAGCGTATGAATTGCTTTGATGTAGGCAACAGCTTCTTCAACAGAACGCATATCTGGTTCAGATACGATTTCAAGAAGCGGCGTACCGGCACGGTTCAAGTCGATGCCTGACATGCCTTCAAACTGGTCATGGATTGATTTACCAGCATCTTCCTCAAGGTGCGCACGAGTCACGCCAATACGTTTTACTGTGCCATCTTCAAGCTGGATGTCGATATGACCTAGGCCCACAATCGGATTGTCCATCTGGCTGATCTGGTAGCCTTTTGGAGAATCCGGATAGAAGTAGTTTTTACGTGCAAATACTGAAGCCTGATCGATATATGCATCGATCCCCAGACCAAAGCGAATCGCAAGATCAACCACTTCCTTGTTCAGTACTGGCAACACGCCCGGCATGGCCAAATCTACAAGGCTGGCTTGAGTGTTTGGATCATTACCAAACTCGGTCGATGAACCAGAGAAGATTTTAGATTTAGTCGCAAGCTGAGTGTGAATCTCGATACCAATAACGACTTCCCAACCGTCAATCAGGTTAGATTTTGGTTTAGCAGCGTTTTTAGCCATTATGCATTCTCCTCAGCAATTGCAGCGCGTTTAGTATGCCAATCCGTTGCTTGTTGATACTGGTGTACCACAGACAACAATTGTGATTCTGACCAGTAGTTACCAATCAACTGTAAGCCAACTGGCAAGTTGTCTTTGTCAAAACCAACAGGCGCGTTAATCGCAGGAAGACCTGCAAGGTTGACCGCGATGGTATAGATGTCACCTAGGTACATTTCAACCGGAGACAGGTTTGCACCGATACGGTATGCAGTAGTCGGTGCAGAAGGCGCAGCGATGACATCTACAGATTCAAATGCTTTTAAAAAATCTTGCTGGATTAAACGACGTACTTTTTGTGCTTTCACATAATAAGCATCGTAATAACCAGCAGACAGAGCATAAGTACCGATCAGGATACGACGCTGAACTTCAGCACCGAACCCTTCTGAACGGGAACGTTTGTAAAGGTCGAGAAGATCTTTTGGCTCTTCACAACGGTAGCCATAACGTACGCCGTCATAACGAGACAGGTTAGAAGATGCTTCAGCCGGTGCGATCAGATAGTAAGTTGGAACATAAGCTTCTGTCATGTTGAGATCAATCTCAACCAGAGTTGCGCCCATTTCTTCCAGTTTTTTCAGTGATTCTTCAACGCGTGCTTTCACGTCTGCATCCAGGCCTTCAACATTGAAATACTGTTTTGGAATACCAATGCGCAGACCTTTTACAGAAGTCCCGTTCAGGTTTGCCACATAGTCATCAACATCTTTGTCCATTGATGTTGAATCTTTAGCATCATGACCAGCCATCACATTCATCAGGTAAGCACAGTCTTCAGCTGAACGTGCCATTGGGCCGCCTTGGTCTAGAGATGATGCATACGCGATCATACCAAAACGTGATACACGGCCATAAGTCGGTTTTAAACCAGTCAGACCACAGAAAGATGCTGGTTGACGGATTGAACCACCGGTATCCGTACCGGTTGCAAATGGCGCTAAATCCGCAGCAACAACTGCAGCAGAACCGCCTGAAGAACCGCCCGGAACATGATCCAGTGCCCAAGGGTTTTTGGTTGCGCCAAAGTAAGATGACTCGGAAGTTGAGCCCATGGCGAATTCGTCCATGTTCACTTTACCAAGTGTGACTAAGCCCGCAGCTTTACCTTTCGCTACAACGGTCGCGTCGTAAGGAGAGATAAAATTGTCCAGCATTTTAGAACCGGCAGTGGTTTTAATGCCTTGGGTACAGAAAATATCTTTATGTGCAATGGGCACACCAGTCAGGGCGGTGGCGTTGCCTGCTTTGATTGCAGCATCGGCAGCATCAGCTTGAGCCAATGCCTGTTCAGCAGTCACGGTCACATAAGCTTTGACCTGTGCATCAATTTTTTCGATGCGTTTTAAATAGTGTTGAGTCAATTCGCGGGATGAAAATTGAGCATTTGCCAAACCTTCAGTTAGTTCACGAATGGATAAGCGGTGTAAATCTGTCATGAGAAATAATTCTTTACGTTTAATTTAATAAAAAGAATGAACTGGGTAGTAATTACTCAATCACGCGTGGGACGAGATACAAACCGTCCTGTACAGCAGGTGCAACTGCTTGGTATTCCTCACGATGATTGCTTTCCGACACGACATCTTCACGTAAAGGCTGTGGGTGGTCGAAAGGGCTTTTCAGTGGTTCAACACCGTCAGTATCGATGCCTTTCAGGGTTTCCATCATGCCTAAAATTTTATTTAAACTTTGAGCATATTCAGCAGATTGCGTATCATTAAGAGATAACCTTGCGAGGTTGGCAATAGCTGAAACTGTTTCTGCATTTAAATCTGCAGAAGACTGTGCATCCGATGTAGACATAATATTACCTAATCAGTATTAAAAAAATTCAAATTATCATGCGTTATGATAAGCGATTGACTTGTCCAAATCATCACATTTAGTTAAAGTGGCCACCTTGCGTCCATATAAAGTTTAACTGAGAACGTCCCCGTGATTCTAAAACGACTAATAGGCTTGTTTTCGCCAGATCTCGCTATTGATTTAGGTACTGCAAATACACTTATTTATGCGCCAGGACGAGGCATTATATTAAATGAACCGACGGTTGTAGCCATCCGTCACAGTGGTTCACATAAAATTGTTGCTGCCGTAGGTCTTGACGCGAAACAAATGCTTGGTCGTACCCCAGCAAATATTTCTGCAATCCGTCCGATGAAAGACGGCGTGATTGCGGATTTCGAAGTGACCGAAACCATGTTAAATCAGTTCATTGGTAAGGTACACGAAAAACGTTTATTCCCGCCAGCGCCACGCGTGGTGGTTTGCGTGCCATGTAAATCGACACTGGTTGAACGCCGTGCGATCCGTGAAGCAGTTTATAATGCGGGTGCGCGTGAAGTACGTCTGATTGAAGAACCGATGGCTGCTGCAATTGGTGCAGGTATGCCGGTTGAGCAGGCGTGTGGTTCGATGGTTGTTGATGTGGGCGGCGGTACAACTGAGATTGCAGTAATTTCATTACAGGGCTGTGTATATGCAGACTCGCTGCGTATTGGCGGCGATGTATTTGATGAACAGATCATCAACTACGTGCGTAAGGCACATGGTTGCGTGATCGGTGAAACTACAGCTGAAGTGATCAAAAAAGAAGTCGGCATGGCACTTCCAGATGAAGGTGCAAAACCGCTGGAAATTGAAGTCCGTGGCCGTAACCTGGCTGAAGGTGTGCCTCGTGCGATTGTGGTGAACTCGGATGAAGTCACTCAAGCGATTTCTGATCCACTACAAAACATTGTGTCTGCGGTGAAATCTGCACTGGAACAAACACCTCCTGAACTATCTTCTGATATCGCTGAACGCGGGATCGTGTTGACCGGTGGTGGTGCATTGTTGCGTAACCTGGACAAGCTGCTTGCCAAAGAAACAGGTCTGCCTGTTGTGGTTGCTGAAGATCCACTGTCTTGTGTGACTCGTGGTGGCGGTAAGGTACTCGAATTCTTCGACAATCCAAATCATGACATGTTATTTGTAGGCTAAGACAAGGATTCGGCGGGTGCAAGCACATCTGTTTTCTCGACAACCGCCATCTTTTCGCTCTTTTATCATTGCACTGATAACATGTCTGGTGGTGCTGTTCTTTGACTGGCGCATGCCACATGTTGTTCAACCTGCAAGGGATGTCTTGTACGCGGCCTATAATCCCATTTATGCCGTGGCCAGCTATCCGGTACTGTCGCGAGAATGGCTGAATCAACAAACCAAATCTGAAGCGCAACTGCGTCGTGAAAATACCGCGATGCAGGCTGAGCTATTGCAGGCGCAAGTTCGCCTACAAAAAATTGCAGAACTTTCTGCAGAAAATACTCGTTTACGCGGTCTTTTAGATACCCCTCTGATTCTTGATGGACGTATGGAAATTGCTGAGGTGATTGGTACCGATGCTGATCCGCTACGCCATATCATCGTGATCAACCGTGGTTCCAATAACAAGCTGAAAGTCGGTCAGACCGTACTGGATGATATGGGGATTATGGGACAGATTATTGATGTCTATCCGCATAGTAGCCGGGTCATGCTGCTCTCTGATAAAGAACACTCCTTGTCTGTACGTCTGGAACATACCGGCATGCGTGCCATTGTCTCGGGGACCGGGGATCTGGGACGCCTGAAAATGGAATATGTACCGACCAGCGCCAATATCAAAGTTGGTGAAAAAGTTTACAGTTCAGGTCTGGGACAGCATTTTCCGGCAGGTTATCTGGTGGGAACAGTATCCAATGTGAAACGGCATAATTCAGGGGAATTTGCCCAGATTGATGTTACTCCAGCGGCACAGTTGGCCGGTGGTCATCATGTCGTCGTGCTGTTCTCTGACTCATTAGCGATGGAGCAACCGCATGTCAATCGCTAAGATGCGACCTAAAACACATCGTGATCCTTTATTTGCCATTGTTATTTCAGTGATTGTGGCTTCTGTTCTCTCAGTCTATCCACTGTCTTACGAGACCTCGGGATGGCGTCCATTATTTATGTTAATGGTCATGCTGTTCTGGGTATTGTGTCAGCCGACCTGGTGTGGAATCTGGTTTGCATTTGCTACCGGGATCTTCATTGATTTACTGCTTGATGCGCCCTTAGGTCTTAATGCACTTAGCTTTATCATCATTGCTTTTGTGGCACGTTTCCTGACCCGTGAGCGCCGTATTCTGACCTTTGCTAATTTATGGGTCATTACGGCAATTGCGATTCTGGCACATTTGATGATTATCTTCTTTGCCCAGATTTCGACCGGCGTACAATTCTCATTTGCACGACATTGGATTCCCATGCTGACTAGTGTCATCATATGGCCAGTGCTTTATTACTTTTTGAGAAAATGGCGCATTTAATCCTCGCTTCCAGCTCACCCCGACGCCGTGAACTTCTGCAGCAACTCGGGCTGAACTTTGAGATCTGTAACCCAGATGTAGACGAATCTATACTGGAAAATGAGTCCATTGCAGCCTATGTCGAACGTCTGGCGCAAGTCAAAGCGGAAGCGGTGGCCAAGCTGTTTCCGGATGCCATTATTATTGCTGCGGATACCAGTTTAGGTGTGAATAATGAGATTTTGGGGAAACCTGAATCCAAACAGCATGCCTTTGAAATGTGGGAAAAAATTTCAGGAAGATGGCATGATGTGTATACTGGGGTGTGCGTCCGCACAAAAGAAGAAAAATACAGTATAGTAGTCCGTACACAGGTTGAATTTCAGCCACTAAATAGCCATGATATGGAAAGTTACTGGGCAACAGGTGAGCCGCTTGGGAAAGCAGGTGCCTATGCAATACAGGGAATTGCAGCGCGTTATATTCCAAGAATAGAAGGTAGTTATTCTAATGTAGTGGGATTGCCACTATATGAAACAGTACAGTTATTGCAGACGGTTAAGGCACTAAATTAACTGCTGAAAAAGAATTCTTATAATGTTTTGAGTGTTGTTATGTCTGACGAGTTGTTGATTAACGTCACACCGATGGAATGTCGGGTGGCGTTGATTGAAAACGGCACGGTGAATGAACTGTTTGTCGAGCGTACGGCCAAGCGCGGATTGGTCGGGAATATCTATAAAGGGAAAGTGGTCCGGGTCTTGCCGGGCATGCAGGCCGCTTTTGTCGATATTGGTCTGTCCAGAACGGCATTTTTGCATATCAATGACATGGTCTGGCCACGTAACCAGCCAACGCCGAATGTATTCGAGCTGTTGCAACCGGGTTTGATTCTCACTGTTCAGGTGATGAAAGACATGCTCGGCACCAAGGGCGCACGTCTATCTACTGATCTTTCTATTCCTTCACGTTATTTGGTCCTGATGCCATATGGCAATCATATTGGTGTATCGCAGCGGATTGAATCCGAAGATGAACGCAATCGTTTACGCTCGATCATTGAGCGTATTCAGGCAGAACACAAGCTGCCAGGTTCCGTGATTGTCCGTACTGCTGCGGATGGCATTGAGGAAGAAGCAATTGCACAGGATATGGCTTATCTGGCTAAACTGTGGGAATACATCCAGCGCAAACAAAAAGTCATCGCAGTGCCTTCATTGATCTTTGAAGAGCTGCCTTTGCCACAGCGTGTTATTCGTGACCTGGCCAATGAAGAAACCGAAAAGATCTATATCGATTCACGCGAAATTCACGGCAAGTTGAAAGAGTTTGTGGATGAGTTCGTGCCGAATATGAAAGACCGTTTACTGCATTATCCGGGCGAGCGACCAATTTTCGATTTGTACAATGTCGAAGAAGATCTGCAAAAGGCTTTACAAACCCGTGTCGCACTAAAGTCTGGCGGTTATCTGATGATTGACCAGACTGAAGCCATGACCACCATTGATGTTAATACCGGTTCTTATGTGGGCGGCCGCTCGCTGGAAGATACGGTGTTTAAAACCAATATGGAAGCCACACAGGTGATTGCACGTCAGCTGCGTCTGCGTAATCTGGGCGGTATTATCATCATCGACTTTATTGACATGCAGGAAGCCCAGCACCGTGAAGAGGTGATGAACCAGTTTGTGAAAATGTTGGAACGTGATCATGCCAAAACCAAGATCACCCAGGTGTCTGAACTGGGGCTGGTGGAGATGACGCGTAAGCGTACCCGTGAGTCTTTGGAACACTTGTTATGCGAGTCCTGTCCGACCTGTCAGGGACGTGGATATGTGAAAACAGCAGAATCAGTGTGTTACGAAATCTTTCGGGAAATCCTGCGCTATGCTCGCGCTTATGAATCACAAAGTGGCTTTACTGTTGTTGCCCATCCGGCAGTGATTGATCGGCTGTTGACTGCAGAAGCCCCGGCTGTGGCGGATCTGGAACACTTTATTAATCGTGTAATTAAATTCCAGGTCGAAAATTTATACACACAAGAGCAATACGATATCATTCTTAGCTGAAATTGTAACAGAATATCGTTAAACACTTGTTACATCTGAAATTTTACAACTCTACTGATATTTACAATACTAGAAACATCAAATTAGCCAAAGCCT
Source organism: Acinetobacter sp. YH12241 (assembly GCF_013417535.1). Taxonomy (NCBI): domain Bacteria; kingdom Pseudomonadati; phylum Pseudomonadota; class Gammaproteobacteria; order Moraxellales; family Moraxellaceae; genus Acinetobacter; species Acinetobacter sp. YH12241. The sequence goes on from NZ_VPDQ01000018.1 coordinate 32,428, forward strand.
TTCTCCCAGTTCTAGGCTTAGCAAAAGGAGTCTATGATGAGTATGAGTAAAGTTGTAATCAATAAAAGCTTGAAACACGTATTAGAACCAAAGGCTGTGCATGCAGGATATATTGTGGATGAACGCGGGAATGAAGTTCAGATTACAGCTTCTATGATTCGCTCTGTCTGCCATCAGTTATTGAAACAATGTCGTACTATTAAAAGTTAATTAAACCAAAATAGATTGCGGTTGTATGAATTTCATTCAAACTGTAAAAAGAATAAAATAAAGGGGCTTAAATTGGCCCTTTATTTTTTACTAAATGATTGGCAAAAGTGCTCACACACTTTTTAGCAGTCCATTGCCAGATTTTATTCGTCCGCGGCTAACTGACCGCTTTCAACTTTGGGACGGGTTCACCATCCACAATCCGTTCGAAGCGTTGAATTTCTTCTTCAAGATGAGTCAATAGATTCTGCATTTTGGGTAGAGCATTACGGCAAGCAGTAAGACCTACTTCAAGCTTGTCCATATAACTGGTCATGGTGATATTCAGTGCCTGTCCATCCAGTACAATCGAAGCCGGATATAAGGCTTCCAAACGTGCGCCATTCCAGTACAGAGGTTCCTGAGGACCAGGGACATTGGAAATGATCACGTTAAATGCCTGACGTTTTGGCATTAAGCCAGATGCAATATTGAATCCTGCAAGACCGTAGACAAAAGCACTATAGTTCAGAATCTGATTGGCATTCATACGCTTAAAGCGTTCTTTAGCACTGAGTACACTGCGACGTACCGTTTTAAGACGCTCCAAAGGATCATCCTTATGCGTGCCCAGATTCGCCAGAATCATGGTAATACGGTTGGAAAAATCGGAATCATCGCTACGTACAGAAGCCGGCACCATCGCAATCAATGGTTTTTTTGGCAAAGCATTTTGTGTGAGTAAATATTCGCGTAAGGCACCTGAACAGATCGCCAGCACAATATCATTGATGGTCACGCCCAGCGCTTTAGAAATATGACGCAGACGCGAGAACTCAAAAGATTGTGCTGCAAAACGACGTGAGGCACTGACACGCTGATTTAAAATAGAACTTGGTGCCTGAAAGCTGGACACATAATCCGGGTTACGCCCCATATCTTTTAGTACGGTTTGTGATAATTCATAAGCCACTCGTGGCGTACATTCCAGCTGGCCTTTAATCGCCTGTAACACATTCTTCATGCGGCTGACTTTCGGCGCTTTCAGACGTTTTGCTCGTGGACCTTCTACACACCAAGGTGGCACAATACTTTTCGCATGTGGATCATGGGAAAGTGATTTTTCTACCAGACGCATGCCTGCAATACCATCTACCATCGCATGGTGAATCTTGAAGTACATGGCAAAACGGTTGCCTTCAATGCCTTCAATAATATGACAGGTCCATAAAGGTTTAGCGCGGTCAATCAGTGCGCTGTGTTCTTGGGAAATATAAGTCAGCAGCTCGCGGATACGCCCAGGTTTCGGTAAGGCAATATGACGAAAATGATGATCTAAATCAAACTCTTCATCTTCATCCCAAAATAAACCGTTTAAATAGTTATTAAATGGAGGAATCGGTGAGGATTTGGAATTGCGAATATCAGTCACCAGATCCCGGATAAAAGAGGCTGGTGCATTGTCAGGAATTTGAAACAAAAATAACCCGCCTACATGCATAGGCTGCTGCCGTTTCTCTAAAGACAAAAAAATAAAGTCAATCGGATGTAATGGACGCATAGCGTAGATTGCCTCACTGCATTTTCTTCAGCTGCTCATGTATAAGCAACCTTGTTAGAATTATTGGTATCACATTACAAAGTATAGCGATTTTGTCGCATAAAGGTACTGATTTTTCTGTAGCCGATTGGTTCACAAAAAAACCACCCGACGAACGGATGGTTTTTTAAGATTATTTTTTCAAGTTCCCGGCATGCAAGCCACATTCTTTATGGGTGGCTTCTTCCCACCACCAGCGTCCTTCACGTTCATGCTGATTTGGCAGCACAGGACGGGTACAAGGTTCACAGCCAATGGAGATAAAACCTTTTTCATGTAGTGGGTTGTATGGAATTTCCATCATTCGGATATAATTCCACACATCTGCACTAGACCAGTTGGCAAGGGGATTATATTTAATCAGCTGTTTGCCTGGACCAGAAAAACCTTCATCAGATTGAACCACTGGAATGTCATTACGTGTTCCCGGGCTTTGGTCTTTACGCTGACCGGTAATCCAGCCATCTAAAGTTGCCAGTTTTTTGCGTAAAGGTTGCACCTTGCGGATTCCGCAACATTCCTGATGGCCGTCACGGTAGAAACTGAACAAACCTTTTTCAGTCGTCAGTTGTTGAATCGCATCTGTTTCCGGGAAACAGATTTCGATATCAATATTATAGTGCTGGCGAACTTTTTCAATAAATTGATAAGTCTCAGCATGCAGACGCCCTGTATCCAGGCTAAATACCCGGAAAGGTTTACCTAAATTATATGCCATATCAATCAGTACAACATCTTCTGCACCAGAAAATGAAATGGCAATTTCGCCTTCCTGCTCGAGAGCAAGCGCTAAAATTTCACTTGGTGATTTATCTGCATATTCAGATGCAAGCGCATCTACCATAGCAATAGTGGGGATTTTGGTCATATGAGTCCTGGCGGCATAGGCTTGGAAATGACGTGGCCTATATGAATTTATTTCAGATTTATTCTATTTTAATAGAAATGCCCAAAGCTACTTATCACTAAAAAATAAATACTTATGAAAAAAACAGATTTAAAAAAGAACAGTGCAAAATCTTTTTCTTCAGCTATGATAGGGCAAAATTTTTTCAATACAACTGAGGGGATGCTTCATGGAAGTCGTATGTCTAGATCTAGAGGGCGTTTTGGTTCCAGAAATCTGGATCAATTTTGCTAAAAAAACAGGTATTAAAGAGCTCGAAGCAACGACACGTGATATTCCTGACTATGATGTGTTGATGACCCAGCGTTTGAATATTTTAAAACAGCATGGTTTGGGTCTAAATGATATCCAGGCTGTGATTGCGGATATGGGGCCATTTGAAGGCGCCAAGGAATTTGTAGAATGGGTAAGTACTCATTTTCAGCTGATTATTCTGTCTGACACTTTCTATGAATTTGCTCATCCTCTAATGAAGCAACTAGGCTGGCCAACGATTTTCTGTCATAAGCTGGAAACTGATGAAGAGGGCATGATCACTGCTTATAAACTTCGCCAGCCAGATCAGAAGCGTCAGGCAGTGAAAGCATTACACGGTCTGAATTTCCGTGTGATTGCAGCCGGTGATTCATATAACGATACCACAATGCTGGGTGAAGCAGATCATGGCTTCCTATTTGATGCGCCTGAAAATGTGATTGCTGAATTCCCGCAATTCCCGCCAATTCGTGGTTATGATGCGTTAAAAGAAGCGATTCGTAATGCTTCAGTACGTGATATTCCAGCTTAATATTTAAGTGTATGTAATAAAAGAAAGGGCGCTTATAGCGCCCTTTCTTGTTGAATACTAATTTTTTAACGCAATTAGAAACGGTAACCGATTTTCATACCATAGCCGATTGCATGGTTGTCTTCAAAGCTACCTTTTACTTCACCACCTGTTTGTGCTTGTGCATCTCCTAGCCAGAAGTATTTAACCCCAGCCTGGATAAAATAGTTTTCTGCAGGGCTGTATTGGCCGCCTAGACCGACACTCCAATAACCTTCAGTTGGACCCAAGGTGGTTACCGGGTTTCCTGCACCAGAGTCATAACCTACAGCAGCAGAGCCTGACCATTTAACGTTAAATTTATGACCTAAACCCACATTTGCAGACCATTGATCATCTGAATAATCGACAAGATTCTGCTGTTTTCCGGTGAGTGCGCCAGTTAGCTGAGATAAATAAGCAGGTTTTACTGCAAACTGATCCCAATGTACCCAGCGAATATTAGCAAAGGCTAAGGTATTTTTTGCAATGCCTGACTGTAAGTCAATGTTGACTGATTGTGGTGTAGTAATTTCCGCTTTATGGTAAGTTGGAATTACTGGTTTACCCAATAATGTGCCAGTTAATCCAGGAATATATAAAGCCCCATCTGTACCAAAACCGAAGGTTTCTGTGGTATCTAATTCATGTTTAATTTCAGAGCGATAAGTCACAGCAGCTTTTAAGGCAATTTCAGGAATAGAATATGCAAAACCAGCTAACCAACCGTAAGCTTCACTTTCTTTAAGGTCAATATCATAACCGCCAAGAACTTGCGGGCCTCTATAAGCTGTACCACGTAGGGAGACTTTCGCCTTTACGCTTTGATAGACAGGTCCGGCATAAACATTCCAGTTCTCATTTGGCTGATACCCTATAAGTGCTGTAATGCTATTGGTTTTTACTTCAACAGAAGTGCCCTCCAATACACCAGTATTGGTATTTACTGTAGCAAAAGCATTAGATTCAGGCGCATATTGAGCGTCAGCTCCAAATGGCTGGTCATAAAGTAAACCCATAGATATTTTATCAGTTGCCTGAATTTTTATAGCAGCAGTAGGGAAGTAGTAATCTTCAGCCATATCGCTGACTTTATTGCCGTCATTGTCTTTACCTTGAACTTCTGGATCTAAAACAGAAATACCCGCTTCCGCATAGTTACCAGGTTGTAAAAAAGCCTGAATAGACTGGCCTGAACGGTCTAAACCGGCAGCGAACACGAGAGAAGTAGGCAGGCTAGAAAGAAGAATAGCGATAGAGATTGGCTTAAGCTTCATGGCTCATCCTTGACAATGTTGCACAAATATTAATAAAAGTTGTGGAAAAGTAACACAAATTTAAAAAGAGTAAATGCTCCACTTCGTCCAAGAAATGAACTATGGCGGTTATAAAAAATGATTGCTTAGAGTATTTATACTATATTTTTTTGATTAACTTAATGAAAATAAACAAATAATAATTTTTATCAAAATATATTAAAAACAAAATTTAGGCAAAATTTGATTGGTGATAAAAGCATCGAATAGTATACAGGTGTATAAAAATATAATTGGGATAATAAAAACCACCCGAAGGTGGTCTTTATTAACTATCAGGAATTAGAAGCGATAGCCCATTTTTAAGCCATATGCGATTGCATGGTTATCGCTGAAGTCACCAACAATACGGTTATCTTCACCGACTTGAGCTGCAGTTTGTGATTCTGCATCACCTAACCAGAAGTATTTCACACCACCAGCAATAAATGTAGCTGGAGTAGGACTAAATTGAACGCCTAAACCAACATTCCAATAACCTTCTGTTGGTCCAAGTGTTGAAACTGGATTACCTGCACCAGAATCCCAACCCACAGAGACATTCCCAGCCCATTGCTCAGAAAGCTTACGACCTACACCTACTGTTGCAGACCATTGATCTTTATCATATTCAACTACGTGGAAACCATCTGGACGATTCACAGAATCTAATTGTCCAACAGCTTCACTTATTTTACCAAACTGGTATGGGCGAATAGAGAAATTAGACCACTCTACCCAACGTACATTAGCAAATGCTACGGTATCTGCCATGATACCTGTTTGGAAGTCTAAGTTTACAGATTGCGGAGTAGTAATTTTGGTTTTACCAGATTCAGTCATTGCATCTGTATAAGTAGTTGGTACACCTAAACCATTTAAGAGTCCTGTAACTGATGCAGCAGCAAGAGGATTATTTAAAACTGATAATCTTTCAGTAGTGCTCGCATTATGGTCGATTTCAGAGCGATAAGTTAAAGAAGCTTTTAAGGCAATCTCAGGAATTTGGAAAGCCATACCTGCTAACCATCCTAAGTCTCCTGTCTCTTTGAAATTTGCATCATAGCCATTAAAAATACTATATGCCTGTCCGCGTAATTTTAAGTCGCCTTTAACAGTTTGATATACTGGTCCTGCATAGATATTCCAGTTTTGGGTTGGTTGGTAGCCAAAAACAAAACTAAGATTTTGTGTATGTACCTCAACCTCAGTATTGCCTTGACCTAATGCAGCATTAGCATTCACTAAAGCAGTTTGAGTTCCTTGTAATTGTTGTAAGCCTGCTGCAACGATTGGATTTGATGCAGCAACTTGCTGTAAAGCACCTAGTACTAAGCTCTGCTGTGGAGTGCCTGCTGGTGCAGCTGCTGTAACAGCAGTCAAAGCTGGAGCAAAACTAGCTCCAGCTGCTTGCACTAATTGACTAACTGAATTTTGAGTAATATTCGCGATACTTGATGGAGTGAGAACTTGGTCAGTTCCTTGAGATACAAAAGCGTTATTACCGCTATATTCTGCATTTGCACCAAAAGGTTGGTCATATAAGAGACCAAATGAAAACTTATCTGTAAGTTGTAATTTTAATGCAGCATGAGGAAAATAATAGCTGTCAGCCATATCGCTAATTGAACGACGTGTGTCTAATTCGCCAGCTTCTTGTCCTGAGACATCTGCATCTAAAACAGAAATACCTGCTTCAAAATAGTTACCAGGTTGTAGGAAGGCTGCAATAGATTGGCCTGAACGGTCCATTGCCGCAGCAAATGCACCCGTCATTGGTACAGTTGCGAGAATCATTGCAGTAGTTAATGTTTTTAATTTCATTTACGTCTTTCCTTGAGGTACAAATTTATATCTAGCGTTGTTGTTTGCACTTATTAAATTCTTGGAGATTTCGGGTATTTATCCGCAATCATTTGTTACTCCATGTGACAAAAATAGCACAATTAAAATAAGAGTAAATGCTCTAGAAAAAACTAATTAGTCTAAAAAAGCACCAAAATAGAGTTTTTGCACCAAAAAATAGCTGTATTTTAAAATAAGTATTTGAAAGTAAAAGAAATAAAATAATGGAGAAAAAATGATTTTTTGTATAAAAAATATTCTAAAAATATGAAGATTAACGCTAATTTTTTGAAGTATAGATCACATTTTGAAAGGATGGTGCGCCCTGCGGGACTCGAACCCACGTCGGTCGCTTAGGAGGCAACTGCTCTATCCAGTTAAGCTAAGGGCGCGAAAGAAGGCTATTGTACTGTAAAAAATGCAAAAAAAAAGTTATTGCCGAAGCAATAACTTTAAAAATCATCGATTAAAAGATTTTTTGATTAATTCTTAGGGCGCAGTGCCTTAAACAGAATAAACATGATCACTACCCAGATCGGAAGCATCAGTACTGATTCTTTAAAGCCTTGTGTCCACATGATGTAAAGAATGGTTGCAATGAAAGCTAAAACCAGAATATTACTTGCAGGTGACCACAATGCAGGGAAACTGGTCTTTTGTCCTAACTGCTTCATGCTTTGCATAAACTTGAAGTGGGTCAAGCTAATCATGGCCCAGTTCAGTACCAATGCACCTACCACCACATACATCAGGTGACTTAAGGCATCTTCAGGAACAAAGTAGTTTAGGAGTACACAGCCGAAAATCAGCAGGGCAGAGAACAGTACTGCAGGAATAGGAACCCCTTGTTTGTTCACAGTCTTGAAGATTTTAGGGGCATTACCTTGCTGTGCCAGACCATAAAGCATACGGCTATTGGCATACATACCACTGTTATAAACAGAGAGTGCCGCTGTCAGGATGATGAAGTTCAGCAGATGTGCTGCCCAGTCAATCCCCAGCTGGCTGAAGATCATCACAAACGGGCTTTTATCTAGGCCGCCAAGCTCTAACTGATTCCAAGGTACTAAAGACAATAGAATGGTCAATGCACCTACATAGAATACCAGAATACGGAATACGACCTGATTAATCGCTTTTGGAATGGTTTTTTCTGGATTTTCAGCTTCTGCTGCCGCCATCCCGATCAGTTCAATCCCACCGAAGGCAAACATCAGGAAGGCCAGCATATAGAATAAGCCTTCAAAACCATTCGGGAAGAAACCGCCTGCTGTCCAAAGGTTGCTGAAAGAAGCTCCTGAAGAGGCATCAGCAGTCAGGATCAGATAGAGACCAAAGACAATCATGGAAACGACCGCAGTCACTTTCACAATAGACAGCCAGAATTCTGATTCACCGTAGAATTTCACATTGCCGAGATTGACCAGCGTAATTACGATGAAGAAAAACAGAACTGAGGTCCAAGCAGGAATATGAGGCCACCAGTAATTAATATATTTTGCAACGGCGGTGAGCTCGGTCATAGCCACCAGGATATATAAGATCCAGTAGTTCCAACCCGCAAGGAAACCAGGGAATTTGCCCCAGTATTTATAAGCAAAATGGCTGAATGAACCTGCTACAGGTTCATGAACAATCATCTCACCCAATTGACGCATGATTAAGAATGCAATTAAGCCACCAATGGCATAGCCAAGAATAATAGAAGGACCCGCAGATTGGATCACCTGTGCGGAACCTAAGAATAAGCCTGTGCCAATTGCACCGCCCATGGCGATCAACTGAATATGACGGTTCTTTAAGCCACGCTGAAGTTGTGAAGACTCGTTATTCAAAGTGTTCAGCCCGACAATGTAAGAAATAGGTATAAAGATTGTAATGGAACAAAGATAAGAAGCCTAGAGCACCCGTCTGGATAAAATATTATTATCGTATTTATAAAAAAAAATTATAAAAATAAATAGAATAAAAGATATGTGAATCAATATATTAATTTTATTGAAAATGTAACTGATGAGTTTGCTGTTTTTTTAACTCGACACAAATGCTGTTTTTTTATACTTAGGTCGGGCAAGGCAGCTACTTGGCTTTAAACCGATTATACTCGTCTCAGAAATATTCAATAATTTTGATCAGAATAAAGACAAGCCAGAGGAAGAAAGTATTCATGAGTTTCGCTGCCCAAATCAAAATCCCGGCCACTTACATGCGCGGAGGCACCAGTAAAGGGGTGTTCTTTAAACTGGACGATTTACCTGCTGCTGCACAACAGGCAGGCCGAATTCGGGACCAGTTATTATTAAGAGTGATCGGCAGCCCGGATCCATATGGCAAGCAGATTGATGGGATGGGCGGTGCCAGTTCAAGTACCAGCAAAACTGTGATTCTGTCTAAAAGTCAGCAAGAAAATCATGATGTGGATTATCTGTTTGGTCAGGTATCGATTGATCGACCTTTTGTGGACTGGAGTGGTAATTGTGGCAATCTGACTGCAGCAGTTGGGGCATTTGCGATCTCCAATGGTCTAGTCGATCCTGCACGTATTCCTGAAAATGGGCTGTGTACGGTGCGAATCTGGCAGGCGAATATTCAGAAAACCATTATTGCCCATGTACCGATGCAGAATGGTCAGGTTCAGGAATTAGGTGATTTTGAGCTGGATGGCGTAACTTTCCCAGCAGCCGAAGTACAGATTGAATTTCTGGATCCTGCCGATGATGATGCCGAGGGCGGTTCAATGTTCCCGACCGGAAATTTAACCGATACGCTGGAAGTACCGAATATTGGCAGTTTTGAAGTGACAATGATTAATGCCGGGATCCCGACAGTTTTCTTAAAGGCAGAAGATCTGGGCTATAACGGTACCGAGTTACAGGACCATATCAATAATGATGCAGCCGCTTTGGTGAAGTTTGAAACCATTCGAGCCTATGCTGCTCAACAGATGGGTCTGATTCAGGACATTAGTGAAGCTGTTACACGTCAGCATACGCCAAAGATCGCCTTTGTGGCTCCGCCAAAGACTTATACGTCCTCTAGTGGTAAGGAAGTCACTGAAGCAGATAGCGATATTCTGGTTCGTGCCTTATCAATGGGTAAGTTGCATCATGCCATGATGGGGACAGCGGCTGTAGCGATTGGGACAGCGGCAGCGATTCCGGGAACTTTAGTAAATCGTGTTGCAGGTGGCGGGGAGCATGAATCAGTTCGCTTTGGTCATCCTTCCGGCACCTTAAGAGTGGGTGCGCAAGCAGTGCAGGAAAATGGAGAGTGGAAAGTGAAAAAAGCCATTATGAGCCGTAGTGCGCGTGTGCTAATGGAAGGTTGGGTGCGTGTCCCTGAAGATGTTCTCTCTTAAAATTATTCCTTGAGAAATTAGCCTAAGTAAAACCATCAGTTCTCTGGTGGTTTTTTATTGATGCAGATTTTCTACCTTAAATTTTCAGTCTCAATACAGAATTATGGAACAACATTTGGATTTAAGACTGAAAATTCAATGCAATTCTAGGTACAATGCCTGATAACAGACAGGCACTTATAAACTGTCATTTTATTATTCTGGCTACGTATTCGAGGCGAATGTGTCATCTATCACTGACGTATCAACCCATGCACTAACTCAAGCACAACAACGGATTCAACACGATTTACTGACTGCTTTGGAAGCCTTTTCTATCCCAGAACCGTTAAAGTCGGCAGTACATCATGCCGTAATGCTAGGAGGAAAGCGGGTACGTCCAGCGCTCTGTTATGCCACTGCTGCATTAAAGCCGAATCAGAATAGTGCTGCGGTACGCCGTGCCGCAGTTGCGATCGAGTTTATTCATTGCTATTCGCTAGCGCATGATGACTTGCCATGTATGGACAATGACTTGTTACGTCGTGGTCAGCCAACCTGTCATGCTGCCTATGGAGAAGATACGGCTCTTTTGGCGGGTGATATTTTGCAATCTATGGCGTTTGAAATTCTGGGTAGTCGTCTGTTTGATCAGGGGCCTGCAGTAGAACCTGCGATTGTCTTGAAGCAGATGCAGATTCTGGCGACTGCTTCCTCGAAAATGGTCAATGGTCAGGTACTTGATTTACAGGCGGAAGGGAAAAAAATTGATCAGAAAGCATTGGAAACCATTCACCGAAATAAAACCGGTGCCTTGATCAGTGCAGCGATCATGATGGCAGCGGTGACGATCTTTGAAGGGACTGATCTGGCCATTCCAAAATTGCGTGAATTCGGGCAAGCCATTGGTCTTGCTTTCCAGGTGCAGGACGATATTCTGGATATTATTTCTGATACAGAAGTGCTGGGTAAAACGGCGGGCAAGGATGAACAGGTGGAGAAGTCAACTTATCCAGCATTGATGGGTTTAGAGAAAGCCCAAGCCTATGCACAGCAATTACATGATCAGGCCATGACTGCACTGAATCATTTTGAAAGTCAAGCCGATGACCTGATGCAGATTACCCAGTTCCTGCTGACACGTAAAAGCTGATTTTAATAAACTAATCTTCCTGAAATCAGCTTAAAACAAGCATAAAAAAGAGGACTTAAAGTCCTCTTTTCTTTTATATTGAATTACTTGCTTTCGTTATACAGACGTTCTGCCTGTTCAAAGCGTGTCGTAATTTCAGCTGTTGGCGCTTTGCCTAATAGACTCACAACCACAATCGCAATCCATGAACAGATAAAACCTGGAATAATTTCATAGATGCCGGCTGGAATAAAACCAAGACCTGTTCCACCAATAGTATTCTTCCACAGAATCACCATACATGCGCCAACGATCATGCCTGCCAAGGCGCCATTCAAGGTCATGCGCTTCCAGAACAAAGACAGAATAATCAGTGGACCAAAAGCAGCGCCAAAACCTGCCCAAGCATACGCCACCAGACCCAAGACTTTAGATTCAGGATTACCAGCCATCCAGATCGCCAATAAAGCAATGAGAAGCACCATCAAACGACCGACCCAAACCAGTTCTTTTTGTGAGGCATTTTTACGTAGGAATGATTTATAGAAGTCTTCAGTCAGGGTACTTGAACAAACCAGTAACTGACAGCTAAGCGTACTCATCACCGCGGCCAAAATTGCCGCCAGAACCACACCGGCAATCCATGGATTGAACAGGATTTTAGTCAGTTCCATAAACACGGTTTCAGGATTGGCATTCACCACAGCAGCGAGTTCCGGATGTTGCTGGAAATAGGCAATACCAAAGAAACCTGCGGCCACTGCACCACCCAAACAAAGCGTCATCCAGGTCATCCCGATACGGCGTGCATTTGGAATCGACTTCACTGAATCGGCGGCCATGAAACGCACTAAAATATGCGGCTGACCAAAATAACCCAAACCCCATGCCATTAATGACAGGATCGCGATGGTACTCAGATCACCGACCAAGTTCATGGCCTGTGGACGTGCGGCTTCCAAAGCGAGCGTAACTTGCGACATATCTGAAAAAGTCAGGATGGTTACGATTGGCGTAAGAAGCAGGGCGAAGATCATCAGGGTTGCCTGAATGGTATCCGTCCAGCTGACTGCTAGGAAACCGCCAATAAACACATAACTGATCGTTGCAATCGCACTGATCCAGAGCGCTGTACTATAAGACATGTCGAACATGCTTTCGAACAGCCGTGCACCTGCCACCATGCCTGAAGCACAATAAATTGCAAAGAAAATCAGAATGACAAATGCCGAAACCACACGCAGCACTTTTTTCTGATCATTAAAACGGTTCGAGAAATAATCCGGTAGGGTCAGGGCATTGTGCTGGACTTCGGTATGGACCCGTAAACGGCCCGCAACCAGCAGCCAGTTCAGCCATGCACCGATAATCAGACCAATCGCAATCCACATTTCGGACAAACCTGAAAGATAAATTGCGCCCGGCAAGCCCATCAGCAGCCAGCCACTCATGTCGGAAGCCCCTGCAGAAAGTGCAGTTACGAAACTACCTAAACGTCGGCCCCCTAAGATGTAATCAGAAAAGTTGTTTGTCGCACGGTATGCCATCAGGCCAATCACGACCATGCCGACAATATAAAAAAGAAAGGTAATTAAGGTTGGATTTAGGGAGCTCATACGGTATCCATTTTTAAGTTGGACAGTAGATCGAAACAAGGATTATGACAGATGCGAAAGACTTTAATCCGAAAGCCAAGCAACATCGAATCCAGAGGATTTCAAAAATAAACGCGAAATTTAACCATAAATTCACAATCTTTGCTGAGATTTTCTTATTTTGAAAGAAAATAGGCAACCAATTGGCTGCCTATTGTGAAGTATCTCTGAAATTTAGTGACGTCCCATCACACCGCGAATGGTATTCAGCACATCGGCAGGCAAGACCACAGTCTTGGCATTTGGAGACTTGGCCATATCCTGCATGGCTTTGACATATTGTTCACCCAACAGATAAGCCACAGGAATTTCCTTGTCACCAATTGCCTGACTCACCATATCAATCGCACGCTGTGAAGATTCTGCCAGTACGACTTGCGCTTCTGCATCACGACGTGACGCTTCCAGACGACCATCAGCTTCCAGAATGGCGGCCTGTTTTTCACCATCCGCTTTAGTCACGGTTGCACGACGTTGACGCTCTGCCGCTGCCTGTTCTTCCATCGCCGTCTGCATGGTTACAGAAGGTTTGATATCCTGGATTTCAACCGTCTTTAAGGTGATTCCCCAGTCTGAAATATCATCAGAAATGCTGGACTTTAAACGTGCCTTGATATGATCACGCGAAGATAAGGCATCATCCAGATCCATTTCACCCACGATTGAACGTAGCGAAGTTTGTACCAGGTTCTGAATTGCCCATGAGTAGTTCTCAATCCCGTACACCGCTTTTTCAGGAGTTGTCAGGTTGATATAAGCCACCGCATTCATCAGCAAGACGGCGTTATCGCGGGTAATTACCTCCTGAGAAGGAATATCCAGAACGATATCTTTGGTGGTGACTTTATAAGCCACTTCATCTACGTAAGGAATGACAAAATTCAGGCCAGGATTAAGCGTGGTGTGATATTTACCCAGACGTTGCACAATCCATTTATAGCCTTGTGGAACAATCCGTACACCTTTAAAAATGGTAATCGCAACAAAGGCCAAGAACGCAATAACAATGATAGTGCCAGCAGACATAATTTATTCACCTTTTTCGTTTTGATATTGAGTGCTGTGGGGCTGTACAACCAGGTCATTTCCCAGAATATCGACAACACGGACACGATCCCCAACCTGAACTTTATCCAGAGCACGGCAATCCCATTCATCCGAGCCTAAAACAGGCAGCGGAAACCGGACCCGGATCTGATCCTGTTCAAGATCGGTCTGAATCACCATACCAATCTGACCAATAGTGGCTTCACGCGACAGGCCGGCTTTGGTCTTGTCGATAGAAAGCGGCTTGATAAACTTAAACCAAAGCAAGGTACAAAGAACAGACAGGATGATCCAGGTCAGGATCTGGGTGGTCAGTCCCATCATCGGGAACATCCAGTACAGAATGCCGACCATAATGGCACCAATCCCGAACCAGAGGGCAGCAAAAGCGGGCAGGAGTAATTCTGACAGAATAAGAAGTATTCCCAATACAAACCAGTGCCAAGGTTCAAGAACTAATTCCATATCGTGACCTATATTGCTAAGTATTTAATTAATCATCATCTTTATATGATTTACTTCCAATGTAGCAGATGCTGCAGCAGATGAATATAAAAAATTTCTGATTAAAATTTTGCCGGTCGTGCAGGCTTGAATGCAGCCGGAGACTGCCTAAAATCACTGATGGCTTTTTCAATTGAACGGATTTTTAGTTGCGCGGCTTTTTCACCTTCGAGAATGGTTTCATTGCTGGCTTTTAAATCCAGCGTACCAATATGACCTACTTTAGGCTGGATCACGATATTAGCTTGCCTGAGTTCTTCATTGATACTTTGCTGACCCATAATATTAATAGTCTGGTCCAGTACGCCCCACATGTTGAGTGCTTTATTGCTGTCCGGACGGGCAGATATATCTACGGCAATAACAATATCTGCTCCCATATCTTTGGCCGTTTTTACTGGAATTGGACTAACCAGACCGCCATCGACATATTTTGTACCGCCAATTACAGCGGGCACAAAGACATTCGGAATACTGCAAGAGGCACGCACGGCTTGTCCGGCATTGCCTTTAATAAAGTCAGCTTTACGGCCATTGTCTAGGCGGGTTGCCACTGCCGCGAAGCGAATCGGGAACTGTTCAATCGGTTTATTCGCCACATTTTTATTGACGAAATCCTGCAGTTTCTGTCCGGCAATAATCCCTTGGCGGTTCAGGGTTAAATCACGAATATCGGATTCTTTAAAGTTCAAGGCGATTTGCTGCAACTGATAAGGAGATTTGCCGCTGGCATATAGACTGCCCACGAAGCTTCCGGCACTAGTTCCAGTAACAATCTTCGGTTTGATGCCGTGCGATTCGAGGACTTTGAGTACCCCGATATGGGCAAAGCCTTTGGCACCGCCACCACCGAGCGCAATAGCCACCACAGGTTCACGAGCCTGAAGAGGAGTAGAGGTTGTTGGGGTTTTAGTAGCTTTATCACATGCTGCAAGGCTTAAACCCAAGCAGCCAATCAGAGCATAACGGGTTAATTTCATTATAAAAAACTGGCGATTAAATCAACAAAATTCAGGCTATCACATCAAAAAAAGCCAGTTTTGCCTAGTCTTTTTTCAAAAGCTTTTGTAACGGCTTGGCGACCCAATCCGGATTTTTGGCCGAAAATTTACCTTCATAATGCTTATAGATCTGTTCCAGATCATATTCATAATCACCTGTCAGGTGATATACACCGAGGATATGAACGGTCTTGATGTCATAGTCAAAGGAAAACATCACAATCGGCAAATGCGCCGCTTTGGCAATATGATAAAAACCACTGCGGATTTTTTCAGGACCCTTGCGTGAGCCTTCTGGTGCCATACCGACCCAGATTTGAGGTGATTTTTCAATAATCTCGACAATCTGTCGGGTATGACCTTGTGGACTATCCCGCACGACTGGAACGACCCCAATCCATTCCAGAACCGGCTTGAGGGGAGTGCGAAATAGGCTATCTTTACCAAAAATCGTAATCTGAATACCGAGACCGAGCAAGGCGTTAAAACCGAGCCAGGCATCAATATTTGAAGTATGCGGAGAAATAATGGCCACAGCTTTGGGCAAATCGGGAAATTCTCCTTCCAGACGCCAGCCCTGAGCCAAGAAAAGTTGCCTGAAAAAAGTCCGGCTCAGTTTGCTGCCACGAGCCGGGACATGTGGCGGTAACCGGGGGAAACGTGTCTGGGTCATTACTTCTGTCTCTTCCTGAAACTAATTTTTCTTTATTTTTGATTATATTAGACTGTTGTAAAATCCGGATCATTGGCAAAATGTATGGCATCTTAAATGCCGTTAATGCATTTTCACCCTAAGGACTTGGCCTGCATATGCGGAATATCTATATCTTACTGTTTTCGCTGTATTGGGCACAGGGGCTTCCGGTCGGATTTATGACCCATGCCTTGCCGGTCATTCTGCGGGCTGAAGGCGTATCTCTGGCACATATTGGTGGCTTTGGCCTGCTCATGCTGCCATGGTCGATTAAAATCTTCTGGGCGCCTTTAATTGATCGGCATGGATCGAGTGCCAAAGGTCATTACCGTAGCTGGATTATTCCTTTGCAATGGCTTTCTGTCGCTGTACTGATTGGGCTGTCCTTCTTGCCGATCCAAGCCTTAAACCAGCCGCTGTACCTGTTGATCTTTTTTATCACGTTGTTAGTGATGAATGGGATCGGCGCTACTCAGGATATTGCTACAGATGGACTGGCAGTCAATATTCTAAAAAATGAACAACAGCACTGGGGCAATACCTTTCAGGTGATTGGTTCTCGTCTGGGATTCATTGTCGGAGGCGGGGCCATATTATGGCTGCTCGATCTGCTGCAATGGCAAAGTACCTTTCTGTTACTGGCTGCGCTGGTTTTTCTTAATACTTTACCCATTTTACTTTTTAGAGAACCTCAGCATTCAAAAATTATCACGCCAGCTGATAAAGGACCTGCACTCAGCAATATAAAAACCTATTTTCAATACTTCTGGTCAGATTTAACCTTGGCGAGGTGGCTTCTGGTTTTACTGACCTTTAAAATCGCCGATGGTTTATCCGGGCCTTTATTAAAACCGTTAATGGTAGATCTCGGACTGAGCTTTAGCCAGATTGGCCTTTATGTCACCATGCTTGGTGCATTTGCGGCACTGATTGGAGCAGGATTGGCTGGCTGGTGTCTGAAATACTGGTCGCGCAGCCGGAGTTTACTGATTTTCTCTGTCCTGAAAATCATGACTTTAATGGCTTATGCCTGGCTGGCTGGCCAGTATGAAATCCAAAATAAAGTAGAAAACTGGATCATTTATCTCATTAATGCTGCCGAGGATATGATATCGGCCATGCTCTTAGTCGTTATGTTGACCTTGGTGATGCAATACAGCCGCAAGCATCTGGCAGGAACTGATTTCACTTTTCAGGTCGCCTTGATGGCTACTGTAAGCGGGGGACTTTATAGCCTGAGCGGGCTACTAGGGGATTATTGGGGGTATGCACAGTATTTAACATATATTGTATGGATCAGCGTGTTTTTATTATGGCCTATTGTATTTTGGGGTAGAACACAGCAAGACTCCTGATCATTGCAACGCATCAATTAAAGCCGTATTAAAAACAATCAAATTATTTTAAAAGTGTCGTTAATACATATTTTAGCTAAAAGTATGAGATAAAAATGATTTCAAACTGAGTCTAAAATTGTTAAATTTCTGATGTTTTTATACGGCTTATTATGTAGGTATAGTTAAAAAACATAAATCCAGTAAAATCATGTAACATGATAAGGATGGTTTTTAACTATGCACATTGTTCGTGAGTGATCTCACGAGATAATAAAATAAGTCAATTTATAATTATAGATATTCCACACGCTTTAGATTTTAGTGGGAATCAGTGAGCTTTCAAAGCCAATGAACGTTTGTTCAATATGGAGAATTTAATGAATCAAGTTTTAACACGAAAGTTTTTAGCTAAGGGATTAGCAGTTGCAGTAACAACCTTGATGATGGGGACGGTTGCACATGCTGAAACACAAGAGCAAAAAGAAATTAAGCAGCTGCGTCAAGAAGTTGAAGCACTAAAAGCATTAGTAACACAGCAGCAACAAGTTCAGCATAATCAAGCCGTGCAGATTGAACAAGTTAAAGCAGCACCACAACCATCAGCAGCTGCACCGAAAGCACTAAGTACAAAATCAGATACTGAAGTGAAGCTATATGGTTTCGTTCGTGGTGATGCGAACTATATCATTGAAGGTTCAGCAGGTGACTTCTCTGACGTTGCTAAAACCAATGGTCAAACCAGAGACAAGTTAGTCGCAACAGCAAAAACAACACGATTGGGTTTAGATTTTAAAACCAGTGTTAACGGTGCAGAGGTTGGCGGTAAACTTGAAAGTGATTTCGCAGGTACTAACGATTCATTCCGTATACGTCAAGCATATTTAACCTATGAAAATTGGTTGATTGGTCAAACCCAATCTAACTTCTTGTCAAATCATGCACCGTTTATGATTGACTTCAGCACCAACGTCGGTGGGGGGACTACCCGTCTACCAATGGTTCGTTATGGGTTTGATTTGACACCGGCAACGCAATTATTCCTGGCGGCAGAAAAGCCAAACTCAAGTGCTGCACAGACTGAATTAAATGCCCAAGGCGAAAGAGTAAGTGTTGAACATATCAAATCAAGTGTACCAACATTGACTGCTAAATTGGCACACAACTTTGATGACAAAAAAGGTAATGCGTCTGCGCGTGCTTTAGTTGAAGTTTATAAAGATGAAGACACTAATAAACGTAAAGCAGGTTGGGGTCTAGCAGCAGGTACAACGTATCAAGTACTTGATCCTTTAAAAGCGACGCTGGATGTCAGCTATACCAAAGGTGTAAACGGTATTTTGTATGGTACCAATGCCAATGCTGCATTCGTAGATGATGAAGGTAACCGTAATATTGAACAAAATGAAATTTGGGCGGTACAAACGGGCTTAACGTACAGCATTTTATCTAACTTAAAAACATCACTTGGTTATGGTGCATTGTTTGCCGATAAAGACTCAGACTATGCAGACCTCAATCCTACTGCAAACAAAGAGGTACAACAAGCTTGGTTAAACTTGGTGTATTCACCAGTTAAACCGCTTGAGTTTGGTGTTGAGTATGTCAACGGTGAGCGTAAAACCTTTAATAATGGAAAATTCAAAGATAACCGTATTGGTTTAATGAGCAAATATAGCTTCTAATTGATGATGTGAAGCTAAATAAAAAATCCCACCACTTGGTGTAATGCCAGTCAGTTAAGAGATTGACTGGCTTTTTCTTGGGTATTTTTGAGGTTTTCCTTTTACAACCCTTGGATAACTCCTCACTCTTCTCTCAGGTATAACATACCGATTAGATTTCTCCATTA
>NZ_VPDQ01000019.1:0-50904 GCF_013417535.1 Acinetobacter sp. YH12241
TGAAATACGGTATTCTGATGGGACAAAACCTGAATCCTGGTCGTTAAAGTGTTTGTTTGCACTCATATTTTAACTGTTAGGACTCAGGTTTTTTTATTTAAAGCAAACTATGGGACAGCAGTGATCTTTCGATTCCTTTTTTTATTGCTGAGCAGTTTAGCGCTGCTGGATGACTTTTTTACTTTTCAGCTCTTCCATTTCAGCAGGGCTTAAATACTGGCTCAAGATGGCGTCGGTATCTTCACCCAGACACGGTGGTGCTTTTTTATATTCTACCGGGGTCTTGGAAAGTTTAATCGGCGAACCAATCGAGGTGTAATCGTCACGTAGAGTATGCGGCATATGAATGACCATTTCACGCGCCAGAACCTGTTCTTCTTCCAAAGCCTGTTTCAGGTTATTGATCATGCCCACTGGGACTTTGACTGCATGAATCAGATCTACCCAGTGTTTTGCCGGTTGAGAGTAGAAATGAGCCTGTAAGAGAGTGGTGAGTTCTTCACGATGTGTAACCCGGCCTGAATTTTTCAAGAAACGCGGATCTTCTGCCACTTTGGTCAAACCCACGGCCTGACACAGCGCTTGAAATTGCAGGTCATTCCCACAAGCAATAATGAATTCACCTTCCTGTGCTTTAAACACCTGATAAGGCACAATATTGGCATGGGCATTTCCGAAGCGGCCAGGGACTTTACCTGAGGTCAGATAATTCATGGCTAGAACAGAGAGGGAAGCGACCTGGGTATCCAGCAGTGCCATATCAATATGCTGACCTTCACCAGTTTTTTCACGGGACAATAAAGCAGCTTGAATCGCAATTGCAGCATATAAGCCAGTGGTCAGATCAGCAAAGGCTAGACCTGCTTTTTGCGGACCACCCCCTGGAAGGTCATCACGTTCACCCGTAACACTCATCATACCGCCCATACCCTGAACAATGAAGTCATAGCCTGGTTCTTGCGCACGCGGGCCATTCTGGCCAAAGCCGGTAATTGAACAGTACACCAGACGCGGATTTATCTGGCTCAGACTTTCATAATCCAGACCATATCTTTTCAACGAACCCGCTTTATAGTTCTCAATCACTACATCACTCTGTTCTGCGAGTTTCTTGATAATGCGTTGACCTTCCGGAGTAGATAAATCTACGGCAACTGAATGTTTACCGCGATTGGCTGAAAGATAGTAAGCCGATTCATGGGTATCTTCCTGCTGATTATTTTTAAGCCAAGGTGGTCCCCAGATGCGTGTGTCATCTCCATGATCAGGCTTTTCAATTTTAATCACTTCCGCACCTAAGTCCGCCAGAATCTGGCTACACCAAGGACCAGCCAAAATCCGGCTTAAATCCAGTACACGAAAGCCTGTTAAAGCACCCATCGTTACGCTCCTTGTTCGATGTTATTTAGATTACATGTCATTTTAATAATCGCTTTAAAGCTATATGAAAATGGAAAAACAAGCAACTTTACGATACTTAATTTCGTCTAACAAAATAAAACATCTAAAATGATTGAAAAATCATCCTAACTTCTTTAGCCTGATGACGAGAATAAATACGATTCAAAAATAACAGGAAAGGGAAAAGTCTCGGGAATGAGACTATAAGAACAGGAGTAAGTACTGTGCTTTGAAAACGGATCGCGCTTAAAGCGCATGCATACAGAAGTGTGCATACACAAGATCAGAATGAAAAAACCTAAGGATAGGAATAGAGATTTAAATATGACGGAATTAGTAAGAGAACAACTTTTAGAAAGAGAACTCGCAAAGATAAAACCCACTACCAAACGAACCCAGCAGATTGCCTTTGTCTTTGCCTTTTTGGCACTCCTGGTCGATGGCGCGGACATGCTACTGCTGTCCTTCAGCTTAAACAGCCTGAAAGCAGAATTTGGTTTAAGTAATTTACAAGCCGGTACCTTGGGTAGTTTTACACTGGCGGGTATGGCGATTGGTGGTTTTATTGGTGGCTGGGCTTGTGACCGTTTAGGCCGGGTACGTACAGTCGTTATTTCAATTCTGATCTTTTCAGTATTAACTGCAGCCTTGGGCTTTACCCAAAACTATGAACAGTTCGCGGTACTACGTTTCCTGTCTGCGTTTGGGATCGGGTCTTTATATATTGCAGCCAGTACCCTGATGGCTGAATATGTACCAACCAAATACCGGACTACAATTTTAGGTACCTTACAGGCAGGTTGGACGGTCGGCTATATCGTAGCTACTGTATTGGCAGGTTGGATTATTCCTGAATATGGCTGGCGTACACTGTTTTTTGTCGCGATTATCCCATCCGTCATGGCGATTTTTATCCAGAAACTGGTTCCTGAACCAGAATCGTGGCAGCGTGCAAGATTACTGCGTTTATATGCACCCGCTGAAGAAACCACCAAACAACCTGTTAAGAAAAGTACCGTTAAAGAAATCTTTGCAGATCCTGCGAATCGTAAAATGTTTATTTTATGGATTTTTACGGCTGGGTTCCTGCAGTTTGGCTATTACGGTGTAAATAACTGGATGCCGGCTTATCTAGAATCTGAATTACACATGAACTTTAAATCAATGGCGGGCTATATGATCGGGACTTATGTCGCCATGATTTTTGGTAAAGTTCTGGCCGGTTTTGCTGCAGACCGTTTAGGTCGACGCGCCGTTTTCTCTTTTGGCGCGATTGGTACGGCGATTTTTCTACCCGTAATTGTGCTGTTCAACACCCCAGATAATATTGCCTATCTGCTAATTTTCTTTGGTTTCCTATATGGTATTCCATATGCAATTAACGCAACTTATATGACTGAAAGCTTTGCGACGTCAATCCGCGGTACAGCAGTCGGTGGTGCTTATAATGCAGGGCGTATTGGGGCCATGTTTGCGCCTGCGATTATTGGCGCAGCAGCGAGTGGTGGTTCAATTGGCTTGGGCTTCCTGATTATGGGCGGTGCCTATTTCTTGTGTGGTGCAGTGTCTGGGATCTTTATCAAAGATCGTCAATATGACCCACAAAAAGCATAATGATCATTTTAAACAATGATGTTAAAAATGAGCCTCATAAGGGCTCATTTTTTATCTATTTAATTTAAAAATAAGATTTCTATTTTTTATTGGTCCGACTCTTTTTGCAGATGAATACTTTTCAGACCATCATTTACTTTATTGAGTAAATGAATCAGGGTAATCACATCATCAAAAGCCAGTTTATTTAAGGCTTGTCCATAAAACTCAAAAAAATCATCCTGCAGGCTATCCCAGGTCTGAAAACCTTCCGTGGTAAGCGCAACAATTTTGGCACGTCGATCCTGTTCATTGATAACACGCTCTACCAGTCCATCACGTTCCAGTCGTTTTAAGACGGCATCCAGATTTTGTCGGCTTACACCCAGATATTCGGTCAGATCTGAAAAAGACATACCAGACTTAACTTTAGGACGAGACAGGGCACCGAGCACCGCCCAATGCACGGGAGATATTTTTAGCTCATTTAAGCATTTTCGATCCAGACTGTTTCCCACCTGAAACAGCCGGAAAAACAGCCGGTTATGAGCGGAATATAAGGATTGATCATATTTTTTTGACAAAGTATCACTCACTATATGCAACATCCTCAAAACTGAAATAGCCAAACGGCGCAAAGTATAACCTATCGCTTTTTCGCATAAATCAGTTTCTTTTATAATTTGTTTTAAAAATCATAGTGTTTTAGCAGAAATCTGCATCTTTAAATCCTGAACTAAGCGATTAAATCATTTAAAAATATCTTTCTTGATATTCACAGTTTCAGTTTGTTCTCTAGCTGAATATCAAGGCAGTCATCTAGCAATCTAAAGAAATAAAACATCCTTCATGAAACAGAAACAGCTTAGTAATATGCTGGGACTAGATATGGGTTACTCTAAAGATAAAAGTCAATATAGGTCAATACATTGAATAAATAAAATTATTAACTAATTGTTATTTAAATATTTATAAAAATATAAATATTATTTTATGTAAATATATTGACATAAATTCAATCTCTTTCTATTTTAGATAAAACACACCGAATTAGAACAACAGCTGATTAAATTCGACAACGAATAGCGTAGGGATAAAACAATGAAAGGATTAAAAGATAAGGTCGTGATTGTAACAGGCGGTGCTGGCGGAATTGGTTCTGCAACCTGCCGACGTCTGGCTGAAGAAGGCGCAAAAGTTGCCATTTTTGATATGAATCTGGAAGCTGCCGAGAAGCTGGCAAATGAAATTAATCAATACGGTCAGGCGTTAGTAATTCAGTGTGATATTACCCAAAGTGACGTCGTTGAACAGGCAGTCCAAAAAACGGAAACTGAATTAGGCCCGATCGATGGACTAGTGAATAATGCTGGTTGGGACATTTTTAAACCCTTCATTAAAAGCACCCCAGACGAATGGCAGAAACTGATCCAGATCAATCTGGTCGGTATGCTGAATATGCACTTTGCTGTGCTGAAAGGCATGGTCGAACGTAATTCCGGCAGCATTGTTAATATTGCCTCAGATGCAGCCCGTGTCGGTTCTTCGGGCGAAGCTGTCTATGCCGCCTGTAAGGGAGGTTTGCTATCTTTCTCCAAAACTCTGGCACGCGAACATTCACGCCACAACATCAAAATTAATGTGATTTGCCCAGGCCCAACAGACACCGCTTTACTTGCAGGCGTGACTGAGGGTGCATCGAATCCCGAAAAATTACGTGAAGCCTTTGTTCGTGCCATTCCACTGGGCCGTTTGGGTCAACCGGATGATTTAGCCTCTGCGATTGCCTTTTTCTTGAGCAAAGATGCCAGCTTTATTACCGGACAGGTGCTTAGTGTCTCTGGTGGCCTGACCATGAACGGTTAAAGCATCAAATTAATCGACAATAAATTAGATAGATAAAAACAGTACAGGACGTAATGAATATGAATTTTGAAGATATCTTATATGAAGTAAAAAACGGTGTGGCCTGGATCACAATTAACCGCCCAGAAAAAATGAATGCTTTTCGTGGTACAACCTGTGACGAACTGATTAAGGCCTTAAACAAGGCTGGTTATGACCGTAATATTGGTGCGATTGTATTGGCGGGTGCCGGTGAAAAAGCGTTTTGTACTGGTGGCGACCAGTCTGCACATGATGGCAATTATGACGGTCGCGGTACGATTGGTTTACCGATGGAAGAATTGCATACCGCCATTCGTGATGTCCCAAAACCGGTAATTGCGCGCGTACAAGGTTATGCGATTGGGGGAGGTAATGTACTGGCCACGATTTGTGATCTGACGATCTGTTCAGATAAAGCAATCTTTGGTCAGGTCGGACCAAAAATGGGTTCAGTCGATCCAGGTTATGGCACAGCATTTTTAGCACGCGTCGTGGGTGAGAAGAAAGCCCGTGAAATCTGGTACATGTGCCGCCGTTATTCTGGTCAGGAAGCGGTTGAAATTGGATTGGCCAATAAATGTGTACCAGCAGATCAACTCGATGCAGAAGTTCAGGCATGGGGCGAAGAAATCTGTCAGCGTAGTCCGACCGCAATCGCGATTGCCAAACGCAGTTTCAATATGGATACCGCACATCAGGCAGGGATCGCTGGCATGGGCATGTATGCGCTAAAACTTTATTACGATACTGAAGAGTCTCGTGAAGGCGTGAATGCATTGAAGGAAAAACGTCAGCCTGAATTCCGTAAGTATGCTAAATAAGGAGACTGATCAATGAAAAAGAATCCTTATATCACCGAAGATCTAGAACTTTTAGCTGAAACGGCAGAAAAATTTGCCCAGAAATATGTGGCTCCCGGTTTTCTGGAGCGTGATCAAAGCCGAGTCTTTGATCGTGATCTGGTGAAAAAAATGGGGGAAATGGGCTTTATAGCCCCCGAACTCCCTGAACAATACGGTGGTCAGGGTATGGGCCGACTGGCAGCAGGGATTATCCATGAAGCCATTGCCAAGGCTGATTTAAGTTTTTCCTATATCAATCTGCTTGCATCGTTAAATGGCCAGATTCTGGCAGAACATGGCCAACCTGAAGTGGTGGAGCCGTGGTTAAAAAAACTGACAGCTGGTGAAGCGATTTTTTCAATTGCGTTGACCGAGCCGCGTGGTGGTTCAGATGCTGCCAACTTACGTTTAAAGATTGAACGTGATGGCGACGAATATGTGATTAACGGCGAAAAGACCTCAATTTCTGCGGCCGATCAGGCAGATGCTTCGGTGGTTTTCGGTCGCACTGGCACCCATGAAGATGGTGCACATGGCGTGACAGCGCTCTTGGTTCCAATGAACTTACCAGGCATCAGCACCACACGTTTTGACTGTCACGGCCAGCGTGCGATTGGTCGCGGTTCGATCTTCTTTGACAATGTCCGTGTACCAGTAAATCATCGTCTGGGCAATGAAAATAAAGGTTTCGTTCAGGTTATGCAGGGCTTTGATTTCTCGCGTGCCCTGATTGGTCTGCAAGTTTTGGCGGTTGCACGCGTCAGTCTGGATGAGGCTTGGGAATATGCTGCGCAACGTGAAGCTTTTGGTCAGCCATTGACTGCTTTCCAGGGTGTTTCCCATCCGTTAGCAGAATATGAAACGCAGGTTGAAGCTGCGCGCTTACTTTGTCTGCAAACATTATGGTTGAAAGACAACCATCTGCCACATACCTCTGAAGCAGGCATGTGTAAATGGTGGGGGCCGAAACTGGCCTATGATGTGATTCATCAATGCCTGCTGACTTTTGGTCATGCCGGTTATGATCGTGGTGTGATGGAACAGCGCATGCGTGATGTACTGGGCTTCCAGATTGGCGATGGCACAGCACAGATCATGAAAACAATTATCGCTCGGCATAAGGCAGGACGTAAGGCTGTACCAGCTTAAGGAAAGTATGCCCCCACCAAAATAAGACTATTATAAAAAATAAGGAGTAAGCGAATGGATTTCGATGCGGTTCTGATCCCGACAAGAAAAGAGGCCATGCTCAAACAGGGACACTGGCTCAATCAAACAATTCTCGATTTTTTACGCAGTGCGGTAGAAAAAAATCCGGACAAAACCGCTTTAGTGAGTTTTAAGGTCGAGAATCAAACTGAACAGACTTTCAGCTACCAGCAGATTTGGGACATGACCAACAAAATTGCGCTGGGCTTGAAACAGTTGGGTATTGAGAAAAATGATGTGGTGTCTTGCCAGTTGCCGAACTGGTGGGAATTTACCTTGCTGTATCTGGCTTGTAGCCGTATTGGCGCCGTATTGAATCCACTCATGCCGATATTCCGTGAACGTGAATTGGAATTCATGCTTAAACATGGTGAATCTAAAGTATTTGTTGTACCTAAAATCTTTCGTAATTTTGGCCATGAACAGTTGGCCAATCAGCTACACAACAAGCTGGACACCCTAAAACACGTAGTTGTAGTGAATGGGGATGGCGAGAATAATTTTGATCGCCTGTTACTGAATCATGGGCTAGAACAGAATGCTGCAGCCATTGCTGCGCTGGATGAGCTTGAGTCTAGCCCCGATGATATTACCCAACTGATCTTTACCTCGGGTACCACAGGTGAACCGAAAGGCGTGATGCATACGGCCAATACCTTATTTTCCAATATTGTGCCTTATGCAGAGCGACTGCATTTAACTGAAAATGATGTGGTGTTAATGGCGTCACCTATGGCGCACCAGACCGGTTTTATGTATGGTCTGATGATGCCGATTCAGCTCAATACCAAAGTGGTATTACAGGATGTTTGGGATGTCTCCAAAGCCGTGGATCTGATTCATCAGCATCAGGTGAATTTCACCATGGCTTCAACACCATTCCTGAATGACCTATCCAATACTGTGGCTGAACAACATGACAAAGTCGACTCACTGAAAATTTTCCTTTGTGCCGGTGCGCCAATTCCTGGACCACTGGTACAAAAAGCCCGGGAAATTTTAGGGGTTAAAGTGATTTCAGCTTGGGGGATGACCGAATGTGGTGCGGTCACTACTACCTGTCCAGAAGATGACGATGAACGTTCTTTTAATACTGATGGCATCGCCTTGCCGGGTGTAGACGTCAAAATTGTCGATAAAACAGAGAAGACCAAGCCGGTAAATGAGTCTGGTCGCTTGATGATTCGTGCTTGTTCCGGTTTTGGCGGTTATCTTAAACGTGCTCATTTAAATGATATCGATGCAGATGGCTGGTTTGATACGGGCGATATCGCCTATCAAGATGAGAAAGGTTATATCCGGATTTGTGGCCGTAAAAAGGATGTAATCATTCGTGGCGGTGAAAATATTCCGGTCGCAGAAATTGAATCACTTTTATATAAACATCCCAATGTGGCGGTGGTCGCTTTAGTGGCCTATGCAGATGAACGGCTAGGTGAGCGTGCCTGTGCGATTATTAAGTTAAAAGATCAAGCACAGTCTTTAAGTTTTAATGAGCTGGTGGATTTTCTGAAAACCCATAATCTGGCAATGCAATATATTCCAGAACGTTTGGAGATTTGGGACGAGATTCCGATGACGCCATCGGGGAAAATCCAGAAATTTAAACTCAGAGAATTACTGGCCCAGCATATTGCATCAACTGTGGCAGTAGCAAATTAGAACTGAGAATAAAACTGAACAAACCCTGATGTGACATCACATCAGGGTTTTTTACCAGCAAATAAGTAAATGAACAAAATTACTTATATCTGGATGAAATTATTTTAATAACTTTAACAGCGCCTCAGCCGTTGCGGCAGAAGATGCCGGATTCTGTCCGGTAATTAACAGGCCATCTTGCTGTACATGCACTTGCCAGTCCTCAGCCTTGGAATACTGTCCGCCTTTTTCTTTCAGCGTATCTTCAACTAAAAATGGCACGATATCAGTCAGGCCAACACCATCTTCTTCAGTGTTACTAAAGCCAGTTACTGATTTACCTTCGACGATAGGTCGGCCTTCTGCATTTTTAACATCGCGAAGCACACCCGGTGCATGACAGACAAGTGCCACAGGTTTATTGGCCTGTAGAGTCTGTTCAATTAAGGAAATAGAATTCTGGTCATTGGCCAGATCCCATAACGGTCCGTGACCACCCGGATAAAAGATCGCATCAAAATCCTGATTCAGCACATCACTTAATTTATGCGTATTGGCAAGAGCCTGCATGGCCACTTCATCTGCTTCAAAACGTTTGGTTGTTTCGGTTTGCGCATCAGGTTCATTGCTTTTTGGATCAAGTGGTGGCTGGCCACCGGCTGGAGAGGCCAACGTTACGTCTGCGCCTGCATCAATAAAAGTGTAATAAGGAGCAGCCAGTTCTTCGAGCCAGAATCCGGTTTTTTTACCCGTTTCGCCAAGTTGATCATGGGAGGTTAATACAATCAGAATTTTCATATTTTTCCTTAAAATTATCTTGAATGATTTGATGGAATAACAAAACAGAGGAAAGAATCTGAATACCTAAGGCCATCAGACTTTTTCGATTGCTTAAAAATAAAAGGAATAAAATCTAGATAGTTGAATTGATGCTAAATCAATAGCATCACTTTCCTTGAACTTTGGATAGCTCAGTTTTTCTTTTTCTTGCCACCGCCGTCCTGCTTATTCACAGTCGACCAGGCAATACGCTCTGCTTCGTCTTCAGGGCGACCACGATCTTTTTCACTGTCTTCAATATGCTTAGCCTGTCGTTTTTGCTTTTCGGTATAAGCTGATTTATCACCT
This sequence comes from Acinetobacter sp. YH12241, assembly GCF_013417535.1. Lineage (NCBI taxonomy): Bacteria > Pseudomonadati > Pseudomonadota > Gammaproteobacteria > Moraxellales > Moraxellaceae > Acinetobacter > Acinetobacter sp. YH12241. The sequence continues at coordinate 9,702 of NZ_VPDQ01000019.1, forward strand.
CTAGACATTTTACTATCCTCATCAGGTAGGGTCTGAAATCACTATAACAAGGGATTATTTTGGCGCGAGTAATCATCTGTCAGGATTTGTTTGAATTGTTTTATAGCTTTAAGATGAATTTTATAGATATCCATCAAATTCTGTTTTTCAAAGATTTTAAAACTAAAACGTATTAAATATTTTAGAAAAAAGTAGATAACAGCTAGAAAGGCTGTTATCTACTTTCAAACTTTGATTAGCCGTTAATAATACTGCCGCCATTTACATGAATGACCTGACCTGAAATATAGCTAGCTTCTTCACTGGCCAGAAATAAATAGGCAGGAGCGACTTCACTCGGTTGTCCCATACGTCCCATTGGTGTCTGTTTACCAAAATCTTCCAGTTGTTCTTCATCAAAGCTACTTGGAATGAGTGGTGTCCAGATTGGGCCTGGTGCAACACCATTCACACGAATTCCGGTTTTATTTTTCGCCAGATTGGTAGATAAGCTGCGGGTAAAAGAAGTAATCGCACCTTTGGTGCTTGAATAGTCTATCAGTGTGTCATGTCCATGATAGCTGGTGATACTGGTGGTATTGATAATACTGTCACCTGCCTGCATATGTGGAAGTACCGCCTGAGTCAGATGGAACATGGACAGGATATTGACATTGAAGGTCTTGAATAACTGGTCTGGAGAAATATCGGTAATACTGTCCTGCGGATACTGCACACCTGCATTATTTACCAGAATATTAATGGTTTTAAATTCCTGAAGGGTCTGCTCAACCATTTTCTTGATTTCATCAGGATGCTGTAAATCGCATTGAATCAGCAGACAACGGCGTCCTTCTGCTTCAACCATTTTTTTTGTATCAAGCGCATCCCGGTCTTCATCCAGATAGCAAATGGCAATATCAGCACCTTCGCGGGCAAACAATACTGATACAGAGCGACCGATCCCGCTGTCACCACCTGTAATGAGTGCTACTTTGCCTTTTAATTTATCGCTACCTTTATAATTTTCTTTAATGACTTCCGGGGTAGGATCCATTTTAGTCTGGTCACCCGGTTGATGGGCTTGGGTTTCAGTTGAAGCTGGAGTTTCAGGATAGTTATTCATATTTTTTCCTTGATTGCTCTTGAGGAAAAAATATATTAGGAGCTTTTAGTTGGGATTGAATTAGACTCAACATTTCATAACAGAACCTGTGCAAGATTTAGCATTTATACATTTAGCTTAAATTGACACTTTAGAACTGCCTGTTTTAGTTATTTAAAGTCGACTTCTAGAATGAAATATCGGGTTTCTTTTTAAGGAAAAGAGCGATAAGCAGGAATATACCTTCAGTGGATTACAGAAGAGTTAAGTCGATTTAGGAACCAATCTGCAAAATAAAACCAATAACTTATTTACAACCAAATAAATCTAAAATATACAGCTAGATAAGCTACAAGTATTTCTTTACAACTGCGCTTTTAACCAGAATGGAGAAGCACATTGCGCGCTATCCGCTATAAATATATTGTCCTGATCCTTTTACTTTTGCTCGTTGCATTTGGCGTATTTCGCTGGTGGCAAGGGCCACAAGTCACAGGTTATACCTTAGAGCCGATGCCGCTGGTGCAATCAGTGGTTGCCACCGGGCAGGTCATCACCGTTTCACGTGCTCAAGTCGGTAGTGAAGTAACCGGCGTGGTACTAGAACGTCGGGTCAAGGAAGGCGATCGGGTCAAACCGGGCGATTTGCTGGTTGTACTTAAATCGGATGAACTGGCAGCCCAAGTTCGTCAGGCAGAAGTCGCATTGAATGAACTGGCAACCAATCGCCGTCCACAAGCCTCAGCAGAATTGGCTTCAGCAAAAGCTCAGCTGGAACAGGCCAGCCGTGAAGCGACGCGCCGTCGCAATGCCGAAGCAGGCATCCTTTCGGCAGAAGAAATTGAACAGGCTGTAGAGGCAGAAAGGGTAGCACGCAATAATTATGAAACTGTGCGTTTAAAAGCAGCTGCACTGGCACCTGGTCAGGTAGAAGAGGCTTCATTACGTGAGCAGCTTTCGGTGGCACAGGCTCAACTGGCTAAAACTAAAATCCGGGCAACTGTTGCTGGAACGGTGCTGACCCGTGATGTTGAGCCTGGCGATCTGGTTCAGCCAGGACGTACCTTATTTACCATTGCAATGGATGGCAATACCGAAATCCGTGTACCACTGGATGAACGTAATCTGTCACGACTGGCGTTGTCCCAGAAAGCGGCTGCAATTGCCGATGCTTACCCGGATAAACCTTTCCCAGCCCGGATTAATTTTATTGCACCGAGTATCGATCCTCAACGCGGCACGGTAGAAGTGCGTCTATCGGTTGATCCGGTACCTGATTTCCTGCGTCAGGATATGACGGTATCGGTTAATGTCGAGACAGGTCGCCGTGATCGTACCTTAGCGATTCCGAATGATGCGCTAGGGAAAGTACAGGGCGATCAGGCCACCGTATTACTGGTACGTGATAGCAAAATCCAGCGACAAAAAGTGCAACTGGGTCTGCGCGGACTTGCCATGTCTGAAGTGATTTCCGGTTTAAAAGCGGGTGATCAGGTATTGTCAGATGCAACTTCAACTTTAAAAGATGGCACACGAGTTCGATTTAAGCCCGAAGAAATCAACTATGCCGACCAGAATAATGATGCCAGCAATAAAAATGAATTACCGGTGAAATTCGAGTGAAAAAATTACTAGGGCGTCTCTGGATTGAATGGAAGATCGCAATCAGTTTTTTGCGAGAAGGCCGAATGCAGTCTCTGATGATTACAGTGGGTGTTGCTGTAGGGGTGTCTGTGATTGTTTTTATCTCGGCACTGATACAGGGCTTGCAGTCTAATATCATCGAAAGGACTTTAGGGACACAGGCACATATCCGTTTATTGTCTCCCGATGAAGTGAACCAAGTTATACCCGCACCCGCAGGCACTGTGCAGCTGGTTCTAGAAGATAAACGGACCCAAAGACTACGCTCTATCAATAATTGGCAAGAGGTCGTGACGACCTTGGATCAGGTGCCTTTATTGACAGCTGTTTCTCCAGTAGTTTCTGGACCTGCATTCGCACAGCGCGGTGAAGCTCAGGAATCGGTTGCGCTGGTGGGCATGGATCCAGAACGTTATCAGAAAATAATTCCACTCAAAGAATATATGATCAGTGGGCAGTTACGTGTCGGTGCAGATGATGTAATGATTGGCAGTCAGCTGGCTAAAGATCTGGGTGTACAGGTGGGTAGCAAATTACGATTAGACACCGGTCAGGACAACAGTACTGTCGTAAATATTTCCGGAATTTTCGAACTTGGAGTACGTGAGCTGGATTCGCGCTATGTCTATATGGATTTAAAACAGGCACAGTCCTTACTCAGCCTGCCAGGCGGGATCACTGTAATCGACCTGACGGTAGAAGATATTTTTGAAGCAGAAAATATTGCAACGCAGGTCGGGCGTTTGACTTCCTTACAGGCAGAAAGCTGGATTAAAACCAATGGTCAGTTAATGAATGCCATCTCAGCGCAGAGCCTTTCCACCAATATGATTATTATTTTTGTGGCCATATCCGTTGCTTTTGGTATTGCTAGCGTCTTGTCAGTCAGTGTCGTACAACGGACTCGTGAAATTGGCATTTTAAGGGCGACAGGGGCTACACAAAGACAAATCCTGCGCGTTTTCCTGTTTCAGGGCGCAATTTTTGGCTTGTTGGGGTCTATTATCGGCAGTGCAGTCAGTTATTTACTGGTCTGGATCTTTAATGAATTTGGCCCAGGCCTGTTCTATATTCCAATTTCAATCAATCTGCTATTGCTGGCTTTATTGCTGGCCACATTGACTGGTGTAGTGGCAGCGGCTATACCATCCCGTCGTGCTGCGGCACTTGATCCTGTGGAGGCAATTCGTCATGTCTGATTCATCGAATGAAGTCTTGCGGCTGGAAGCACTACGTAAATCTTATAATATTGGTCAGCCTAATGAAGTCGAAGTTCTGCATGGCATTGATTTGTGTATTGAACGTAGTGACTTTGCAGCACTAATTGGTCCTTCAGGCTCGGGGAAAAGTACTTTATTGAATATTCTGGGTCTATTGGACCAGCCAACTAGCGGTGAACTATATCTGCTTGGTCAACCCACCAGCCGTATGGATGACGCTGCACGTACCGCATTACGCGGCAGCAGTATTGGATTTGTATTTCAGTTTCACCATCTGATTCAAGCTTTTAATGCATTAGACAATGTCCTTATGCCGTTAATGATGGCGCATGGAAAGCCGGATCAAAAGGCTCTAGATCGTGCCCATGAACTACTGGCTGCAGTCGGACTGGAAAAATATGCACATCGAAAACCGAATGAGCTTTCCGGCGGGCAACAGCAACGTGTTGCAATCGCTCGAGCACTCATTACAGAACCCGCCTTGTTACTGGCCGATGAACCGACCGGGAACCTGGATACCCAGACCGCGTCTGAAGTTTTTGAACTGTTTCGTAAAGTAAATAAGGAACAGGGCTGTGCCATTTTGCTGGTGACTCATGATCCGCGCTTGTCTGTTAGTTGTGATCGCACCATCAAGTTAGTTGACGGCCTGATTCAAAGTGATACCAGAACAGCTCCAGCAGATATTCCTGAGAATTCTTAACTTTTAAATATTTTAAGAATTTGTATTCTCCAATTATGGATAAATAAAGATTTTTCTTATCACTTAAGCCTTGCAATAAAGCTGATATAAGGTTTGCATCAGGGTGAGTAATTTGGGGTCGGAAAGCTGATAGAAAATCTGCTTTCCTTCACGACGCGTGCTGACCATTTCGGCTTTTCGGAGCACCGTAAGTTGTTGTGAGAGAGTGGGTTGGTGAATATCTGTTTGTAGCTCAATCTGTTGCACATTCATTTCACTATCGACCAGTACACATAGAATTTTCAGTCGGTCAGAATTCGACAACACTTTTAAGCGTTCGCTTACCACATGAGCCTGAGAAAAATCAATACGTGTCTGAGTTTCATCTGCTGTCATATAAAAAACCTGTATTAGTCACACAATATTTAAAAACCGTCTTGATTAATATTTATAATTATATAATATAAAATTATATATTTTAAGTGGAATATGCTCATGCATGACTTTTTGGCAGCGTTTCTCGGTGGATTACTGCTTGGTCTTTCAGTGGTCGGCTATCTGTATGTGAATGGCCGTATTGCGGGCGTGAGTGGGTTGGTTGGGCAGGTACTTAATCGAAAGACAATTTTCAAAACTCCTGCGGTCTGGTTTTTAGCAGGACTATTTATAGTTCCATTTATCTACGGCGTATTGTTTCAGCCAGAAATTGAGCTGAATGCCAGCCCATGGATGATGGTCATTGCCGGTTTGCTGGTTGGTTTTGGTACACGTTTAGGTTCAGGTTGTACCAGTGGACATGGCATCTGTGGGATTAGCCGTCTGTCAAATCGCTCCTTTGTTGCGACCGGGTCTTTTATGCTGGCGGGATTTATCACGGTTTATGTTGTTCGTCATCTGGTTGGAGCTATCTAAATGAAAAATCTATTCGCTTTTCTATTTGGTGGCCTGTTTTCAGTCGGCTTAATGCTCTCAGGTATGTCTAATCCTGAAAAAGTTCTGGATTTTCTGGATCTGTTTGGGGATTGGGATGCCAGTCTTGCCTTTGTCATGATGGGGGCAATTCTGGTGGCTTTTATTCCTTTCCAGAAAGCTAAACATAATCCACATCCGACCACTTTATTTAATGAACCCATTGATTTACCAAAGAATCAAAAGATTGATCCTAAACTGCTGGCGGGTAGTTTATTATTTGGTATCGGTTGGGGAATTGCAGGCATTTGTCCGGCACCCAGTTTTACCCTGATTGGCTTGGGACATTATCAAGCCTTGTATTTTATTGCAGCTATGCTGCTTGGGGTCTGGATTCACCGTAAATGGGCAGGAGTATAAATATGACACAGCAGCCACACGTCAAAGCATTTTTTGATAAAAATACCAATACTTTTAGTTATGTGGTGAGCGATCCTCAAACTGCCCAATGTGCCATTATTGATAGCGTGCTGGATTACGATGCTGCGTCTGCCACCACATCGACCGAGCATGCCGATCAGATGATTGCCTATGTAAAATCACAAGGTTTGACCGTGGAATGGATTCTGGAAACTCATGTACATGCTGATCATCTGACAGCTGCCCCATATCTAAAACAGCAATTAGGTGGCAAGATTGCAATTAGTAAGAAAATTGCGCTGGTGCAGGAAACGTTTGCCAAGATATATCATCTGGACATGAAACAGATCAATGCGCATCAGCCTTTTGACTATCTGTTTGAGGATGGTGAGCATTTCAAGATTGGAGAACTGGAAGTTTATAATATTCCTACGCCAGGCCATACACCTGCCTGTTTAAGCTATGTGATTGGTGATGCCGTCTTTGTAGGGGATACACTGTTTATGCCGGACTATGGTACGGCTCGTTGTGATTTTCCAAATGGCAGTGCCTCGGTTTTATATGATTCTGTTCACAAGCTGTTTCAGCTCCCGGAAAGCACCCGTGTATTTTTGTGTCATGACTATTTGCCAGAGTCACGTCATGAATATCTATGTGAAACCACGATTCAGCAGCAAAAACAGCAAAACATTCATATCCGTGAAGGGATTAGCAGATCTGAATTTGTACAGATGCGTCAGCAGCGTGATGCAGGTTTAAGTATGCCGAAGCTGATTTTGCCTGCCATCCAGATCAATATGAATGGAGGGCAGTTTCCAATGCCAGAAGCCAATGGCGTGTCTTATTTGAAGCTGCCGCTAAATTATTTTAAAAAGTGATCAATTTATCAGGAACAAAATATTAATCTTTAAATTAAGCGCTTATAAAGTTTGCGAATTTTAATATTCCACCCTATGCTATTTGGGTTAACTCATTTTTATATTTTCAGGGTGCATCGTGCTCAGACAGTTCTTTAAACAGATCTGGTTTGTGATGCTTATGGTATTCGCCGTAAGCTGGAGCGGCATGTCGATTGCTTCAGCAAAAACGATGCATCTGGAAACGTCAGCCAAGCAGATGAGTTCCCATTGTAAGGAAATGGAAAAAATAGAGAAGTTACATCGCCAGCATCAAGCTATGCATGATTCTGCTCATGATATGAGTCAGGACATGGATTGCCACTCCGATTTAAATGAACACAAAGATGACTGTCTGGATTGTATTTATAGCTCTTGCCATAACCTGAGTAGCTGGATCGATGTGGAAATCTCGAAGTTAACACTCCCTGAGATTTACTCCTTAGAAACCAATTTTATCTCTAATTATCAAGCCAAGCACCTTGCCGGGTATTGGCAGGAAATACTGCGCCCACCTAAAGCTTAATCCTCGTTATTAATATTTCAAAAATCAAGGATTAAGTTATGTCGATTAAAATTAGTCAAAGCCTGTTATTGGGCTTAAGTTTAGTGATCTCGTCTTCATTATTTGCTGCTGTAAAAGAATACCAGCTGGTTATTGAAGAAGGTCCTGTTAATCTCACCGGTAAAACGGTACAACGTATTACAGTGAATGGAAAATTTCCTGCACCTTTACTGGAATTTGAGGAAGGTGATGAAGCTGTTATTCGCGTCAAAAACAAGCTAAAGAATAAAGAAAGCTCTCTGCATTGGCATGGTTTATTGCTACCCGGCCTGATGGATGGTGTCCCCGGTTTTAACGGGTTTCAGGGCATTGCACCTAATCAGGAATTTGTCTATCGCTTTAAAATTCGTCAGAGTGGAACCTACTGGTATCATGCCCATTCCAAGGGGCAGGAACAGGACGGCCTTTACGGCGCCTTTGTAATCTATCCCAAAAACCAGGCGGAAGTTCCTGCACATGAGCAGACCGAGCGTGATTATGTGGTCATGCTTTCAGAATTTCATGAGCAGTCCGGCCAGCAGATCATGAATAATTTAAAAAAATCTGCCGAGTATTATCAAAATCAGCGTGAAACTCTGAGCGATGTTTTTCAGCAAATCAAACGGGAAGGGCTTAAAGCCACCTGGAATGATCGCAAAATGTGGAACCAGATGCGCATGCTGAAAACCGATCTGTCTGATGTAACCGGCTATACCTTTTTGGTGAATGGAAAAACGCCTGAACAGAACTGGATAGGACAGTTTAAACCGAATGAAAAAGTGCGACTGCGTTTTATCAATGCCTCTGCCATGTCATTTTTTGATGTGCGTATTCCACAGTTGAAAATGACGGTGGTCAGTGCAGACGGACAGCCTGTCAAACCTGTAGTTGTCGATGAATTCCGCATTGGTGCCGCAGAAACCTATGATGTGATTGTGGAGCCCACTGCGGAACATTATCAGATTGAAGCTGAATCGATTGACCGTTCCGGTTTTGCGATTGGCAGCTTACAGAATGAATTAAAGCCAGTTAATCATGCCATACACAAACCTATATCCCGTCCTCGTGCCTTATTGACCATGGAAGATATGGGACATGGCAATATGCAGGGTGAAGCACACGAGCAGATGAATCATCAGAATCATGCTAGTCATGACATAAATGTTAAAAGGGATACTGAACATTCGATGATGGGACATAAGCAGCATGCATCAGCCAAAATTATCGAACAAGGAGAGGACAATCATACCGAGCATTCAGATACTTCATCCGCTATAGATCATGTGAATCACTCAAATATGACCGGGGATATGCAACATGAAAAAGATGCCAAAACTTTTACGCAGCAACCAGTTTACGGCTGGGCCAATGCCTCTACACCGGTAGGGCATAAAGCTTTGCAATATAGCGACCTCAAATCTTTAACTCCGCAAAAAGATATTCGCGACGCAGAAAGCGAATTGGTGATTCGTTTAGGCGGCACCATGGAACGGTATATCTGGACCATGAACGGCAAGAAATTTAATGAAGCAGAGCCGCTCAAAGTGAAATTTGGGGAACGGATCAGGCTGAAATTTATCAATGACAGTATGATGGCACATCCGATGCATTTACATGGCATGTTCATGCAGCTCGAAAATGGCCAGTCTGCAATAGATATGCCGAATAAACATACAGTGATTGTCCCACCTGGAAAAACCGTTACGACTTTGCTGACTGCAGATGAACTAGGTGAATGGGCGATTCATTGTCATCTGTTGTATCACATGACTGCCGGAATGATGAATAAACTGATTGTAGCAAATGTTCAGGAAAATGACGTTTCGACTCAGAATACTGTGCGGGAAGAGCATTCCCATCATCACATGACAAAACCAGTAGAAAAACAAGGAGATGCTCATGCACACCATTAATCTTTGTTTGAAGCCTGTTTTGGCTAGTGTATTGGCGTTGGGAAATATGACTGTTTTTGCCGAAGATATATCTCAACAGTATGCTGATCATTCGATGCATCATCAACAATCACTCCAATCGTCAGAGCACCATTTAACTTCAGTAGCACCGGAAATTACTGAAAATTTAATTCCAGATTCAGCTTCAACCTATTCCAGCGAACATGATCATCGCAAGGAACATGGAGGGCAAATTTATACGCGGGTCAAACTGGACAATAAATGGATCAAAAACTCAGAAGGTGAGGGAGGCTTACAGTCTGAGAATGAGCTTCGGATTGGCACGGATGAAAATAAACTGTTCATTAAACTCAAAGCTGACAAGCAGGAATCCAGAGCAACAGAATATGCAGTCCAAGCTCTGTATAGCCGGAATATTTCAGATTTCTGGGATGCTCAGGCGGGTCTTCGCTACCGTCAGGAAAATTTGGGTCAGCCTAATGCTGGGCAAAATATTGAACATGTAGATGCAATATTTGGATTCCATGGGTTGGCGCCGTATTTCTTTGAAACCAATGCACATCTGTATCTTGGTCAAGATGATTTTATCGGACTTGAGCTAGAAACAGAACGTGATCTGCTACTCACACAAAAACTGATTTTGCAGCCTTATGTTGAAGTTGACCTCATTTTGAAGGATAAAGCAGCCAATGCTAAAAAGACTGGAATAAGTCATGCGGCATTCGGTCTGGAAACTCGTTATGAGGTCAATAAAAAGATCATGCCTTACCTTGATATTGCTTATGAATATTCCAAGGGCAACGAGAAAACTTCATGGCAGGACGCATCTGATTCTGAACAGGGCGGGCGTTATGGAATCGGTTTAAGAATGATGTTCTAAACAGATATGTATGTAAGCTAATATTTATGAGGCGGGAAAATCATTTTCTCGCCTCATATACTCAGCTATATCTTATTCTTAAGGCCTCTATAAACTTTTATATTTTTCTTTGTTTTAAATTATTCATTTTCAGAATAAATATAAATACGATTGGACTTATAACAACCCAAAGTGCGATAAAGCTAATACTACTACTGAATTGAGTTCGTAAAAGGGACAATACCAACAGTAAAAGACTACCTGAGATCAATTTAACGATGACCGGATAACTCACCAGAAAAGAATATCGAGATTGTCTGGTTTTTAAAATCTGTTTTTCACTCACGGCATAAAAACCAAAACAGGCCATCCAGATCAATCCTACTATTGCCATCCATATCATGAAGAAGACTCCTGCTGTGCGGTTTTAAGCTTGGCCTGAATTTTATGAACGGCTTTTTGCTGGATAGGTGTAATTTTCTGATGTAGGAAGTAAGCGAGAAGTGCCAAGATCCAGAGCATCAGATCGATACGCAAAAACAGCCAATAGTTCGCAAAAGAATCCAGATAATGCTGGGACCACAAATAATACAGGTCGATGAGTGGAAGCATAAAAGCGGCACAGATGAGAATTTTAAGCTGCGTTTTCCATAAATGCTGTTGTGGCGTTAAACAGGCCAAGATAAAACTACTCAGCCAAATACTAAAGAAGATATAGATTTCATAATTTGTGGTGCCCACAGGAATGTGAATCAAACGGTTTGCATAAAGATAAGCCAGCATGGCAATAGGTAAACCAATTATAATGGTGATATTCAGACGATTCACCAGATAATATCCAAAGTGAAAACGATCCGATTTTTTCTGCATCTGTCGTTTCAGGCTCCAGAGCAATAATCCGGAAGCGATCATGGCACAGCCTAATATGCCTGAGAAAAATAGGGCGAAACGTAAAACAGGTTCGGCAAAACGTGCCATATGCAAACCATATACTCCAGCATTCAGGGTAGCAATTGCACTGTCATTACGGGTGTTTTCAAGCAATTTGCCTGTCGTCGCATTTAATACGAGTTGTGCCTGATTGCGGGTAATAGAATGATCTTTCAATTCGGTTAAGGTAATCTTTGCCAGTTGGGTATTCGGCTGCTTCACGGTAATATTGTCAAATTCTGATTTTCCCCAGTGCTGCTGCGCCGTAGTGATAAAATGTTGAATCGGTAACATCTCCGTTTTAATGGGCACAGCAGAGGGAGCAAGCACATTTTTGGTTCGGATTTCTTCAAAATATTGAAATGGATTTTCTGGATATAGCTGCTTCATGCCAGAAGGCAAAACAATATAAAAGAAAATAGCCAGTCCAGTAAAAGTCATAGTTAAAAAGAACGGTAGCGCAATGACGGAACTGACATTATGAAAATCCAGATAGGAACGTTGTCCTTTAAAAGCTCTCAGAGTAAAGAAGTCGGTCAGAATTTTTTTATGAGTAATGATTCCGGAAATCAGGGTCATCAACATGATGAATGCAGCAATGGTGACAATCAGACGGCCAATGGTATAAGGTACGCCATATAGCTGAAAATGAAAGTTATAGAAAAAATCTCCGCCCTGTGTAGCCGAAAGCGTTAATTCCTTACCTGTCATAGCATCCAGGGTTTTAAGTTGATAAGCACCCTCTGCAGTTTGCCAATAAATTTTATTAACCGGTAAATCCTGATTTGCTACCCCGATATACCAGTTCTGTGCATCAGGTGCATGTTGCTGTAAATAGCTATAAGCAGTTTTTAAAGCTGTTTCCTGGTTCACCTGCATCATGACAAATTGTGGCTGCATCCACATTGTAATTTCATGGCGATAATAGGTAACCGCACCTGTTAAAAAGATCGCGAAGAGGAGCCAGCCAAAACTTAAACCTAGCCATGAATGTAGCCATGCCATAGATTGACGGACAGATTTATGCATGGTTTAACCTATGAAGCGGGAAATGACAAATAAAACAATGAGAGGAATCAGGCTATAGACTGAAAGTGTTTTAAGACTTTGGATACAGAAGATTCCAATCACAAAACAGACATAAAAAATGAGGGCAATAAAGGCAGCCAGATAAACCGATTCAGCTTTGGGTAAACTCGCCTGTAAAAAATAGGCCAGATCGAGAGCAATCAGATAACTACATAAATAACCAATACCAAAGCTCATGCCTAATCGATACAGGATAGCAAGTGGCTGAAGGGTAGAAATCATGGAAAGGCCTTTATATGAATCTGTATAAATAAATATTGAGGCAACTTAATGCACGAAGCTTAAGGTAGTGACCAGGTACTGTTTCTTATACACTTGCTGATTCAATTTTCCTGTCTTGTCTACTTCTTGACTCACCTCTAGTACATATTGACCCTTCCATGGCGTAGCAATATTAATTTGGCCATGCTTGTTGGTCGTATAGTTTTTAAGCCAGTGCTGTGGGGAATAGACAGTCACTTTGACATCCGCAGCGGGTTTACCCTGATACATGACTGTAAAAGTATTACTGTTCGGTTGAACCGGTACGATATCCAGCTCTGAGTCTGCTTTCAGGTTTTGTCTGCCGGATTTCGCGTGATAGCTGAGTAAGGACTCCCCATAGATCAGTTCATGATAGAGCTCTACATCTGCTTGATCTTTTGTAGAGTAGACCAGATGATCCTGGTGTAGTTGGGGACTAAATTGTTTTTTAGTCTGAATCGCTTTTGCTTGGCTGAATGACTTTAAGGCACCTTCTTGAGTCTCTTTGAGCTGTTCACTATATTCACCAAAAAATGCATGTGTTTTTGCATCTGAAGCACGTTCTAGCCAAAGCATATGGGCCTGAGTAGAAAGGGCCATTGACAGTCCAATTGTCAAAGTAATGATTTTTTTCATGAATTCTACCTGATTATTGTTTACATATAAGAAAATGAGCTCCGAATATTCTTTCAAAGCTCAAGCGAAAAATTAATATTTGAATTTTACGGCCACACTGTAATTTGCCGGTGCACCATAGAAGCCTTGCTGATTCGGGAAATTAAATAAGTATTTTTCATTGGTCAGATTGTTCCCGTTGGCCTGCAAAGTAATGTGATCATTGAGTTCATAACTGGCCATCAGATTCACAAGCGCATATGCATCCTGTTTGATAATGCCTGCTTGTTGGGTAACAACACCCTCTGTAGCAGCTTCAGGAACTTCTAGATAAGTTTTATCCTGCCATTGCACACCAAGGCCCAGTTTCAGTTTTGGAATCTGTGGCACCTGATAGGTGGTCAGAAGATTAAAAGACTGATTAGGATTAAAGGTACGGGCATCACCACCGTTGATCAGATCTTTAAGACTAAACTGAGTATAGCCAAAGCTTAGGTTTAAATGGTCGGTCAGCTGTCCAGCGAGGCCAAACTCGTAGCCTTGGGAACGCAGGTCACTGACCTGAGTTGTGCGTAAAGTCGGTATACCATCAGAATCACGAAGCGGATAATTACTTTGCTCCGTTCTGAACACGGCCATAGTGGCGGTAAGCTTGTCATCTAGCCAAGAACCTTTTACTCCGACTTCATAGCTTTCACCTTCGATCGGTTTGTTAATACTGCCATCATCTGCTTTGGTGGTTTGCGGACGGAAGATCGAGGTATAACTCAGATAGCCTGTATATTCAGGACTAAAGTTATAGGTCAGACCGGCATAGGGTAAAACTTTATCTTCATCATAAACAGTGTCTTTTCCATAACTACTGCCCCTGCTTTCAGCCTGAACATAGTTGGCACCTAAAAGCAGTTTCAGATCATCATTCAGATGCAGTCGGGTTGCAGCATAAAGGCTCTGGTTCTTCTGCCGGATATGCATTTCCCCACTGGTTTTTGACATATCCCAAACTGGTTCGGGCGGCGTAAAACTGGATAGATCTGTGGTCAGCGGATTGACAAAGCTGCCTGCATAACCTAACTCATTCAGATTGTTTTCAGCCCAGATATAGCCAAAAGATGCCTCATGTTGTTGTCCCCAAAGTGGATAGGTGCCACTAAAACTCAGACTGGCCTGCTGTTCCTTGTTGTCATCAATATACATACCGGGGTATAAGAAAATACCTGAAGTACCGTCAGCACCAGGTTTACCGGACAGGAATAAAAGTTTTGAATCCCGGTCAGTCCGTTTTTCCTCATAACTCAGTTTAGCTTTCCAATCAGCGCCAAGTTGTTGTTCGATCTCGGCAAAATAGTTTTTAATATTACTGTCCCAGTAGGCCCAGTCCGGACTGTAATTATAATTTCTTGAATAGCTTAACTGTTCACCTTCAGTATTGATTAAAGGATTGGAACCCCAATTGACACCATTGGGATTATGATTCGTTTCGGTATAACCAGCAGTTATTAAGGTCGAATCAGTCAGGTCAGCCTCAACCACGGCACCAATGCCATTTTTTTCGAGTTCATAGTGATCCAGATAACTATCACCTGTCTGCTGATAGCCAAATACTCGGCCTCTGATTTTTCCATCCTGTGTCAGGGGAGAGGAAACATCTGCTTCATAACGTTGGGTATTCCATGAACCATAACTGGTATTAAACGCGGCCTGAAGTTCCTGAGTAGGGCGTTTTCTAATCATATTAATGGTAGCGCCCGGATCGCCAATACCATTATTTAAGGCATTTGCACCTTTAACGATCTCTATACGGTCAAATAAAAAGCTGTCTGGATTGTCATTATTGTAGTTATAGCCTTCAAGCGGAATCCCAACGCCGTCTACCAATACGTTTGAGATTTCAAAACCACGTGATAGATAGGAAGTTCGTTCGGTCTCCTGGTTACTTACAATGATCCCCGGTGAGTTGCGGAGTACATCACGGGTATTATCCAGTGCAAAGTCATCTAATTGTTGACGCGTCACTACATTCACTGTTTGTGGCGTTTCCTTAAGAGGAATATTTAGTTTAGAAGCTGTTGCAGAATTTTGAATAATATAGCTTTTAGTCTGTTCAGAGCTTTCTGTTGTTTGTGCTGCATCAGTGACTATCGTGATGGTAGGAAGTTGCTGACTATTTTCTGCAAAACTTTGCTGTGTCATCAATATGGCAAAACTGAGCAAAGATAGCTTGAAAGTTGGATGATTGGTATAAAACATTTTAATGAATGTAAATGATAATAATTATCGCTAATGTTATTGATTAGATATTTTTAAATCAATCTAAATACAATAGGAAATTTAAATTAAAAATTACTCATTGATAGAGGAATACTTTGCAGTTAAAGCAGATTAAAAGAAGAAGGGGTTAAGATTTTGCTTAAAATAAAAACGATTTATTTTAGTAAAATAATATGTAAATTATTGACTTCATATTAATTTTTTAAATTTATAAAATATATTCGTTAAATTTTTTTCATGTAGAGAATGAGATTAATGCTCAAATATAAAAAGAAAAATGAAATAAAAAAAAGCCATCACATTGATGGCTTTTTATAAATGATATTGATCAATAAGTTTTATAAGGCAAGAACTTGCCAGACAATACGACATTGACGCGGTCGCCATTCGGATTTTCTTCGCGTTGAATATCCATACTAAAATCAATCGCGCTCATAATACCGTCACCAAATTCTTCATGAATCAGTTCTTTAATGGTAGAACCATATACATTCACCACTTCATACCAACGATAAATTAAAGGATCGGTCGGTACGCTGGTTGGCAGGGAACCTTTATATGGCACGATCTGTAGCCATGCAACGGCTTCATCACTTAAGCCAAAAATCTGACCAATCTTTTCTGCTTGCTCTTTATTAAACGCCATCTGACCTAAACATGCAGCGGTTACCCATTCTTTAGAAAGACCAATCTCTTTGGCAACATCTGACCACTTAATTGACTTTAAAACTTTCGCTGAAATGATCATGTCAGTTACTTGTTGACGATGGGTAATCATAATCCTCTCCAAATTATTCTCAAATGAATGTATGCAGAACGGATAATGCAGATATCATGCCAATAGCATTTTAGAGTTCATGCTAAATAAAAAATGAATATTTAAGCGATTATTAATTATTTATGGCACAGCTTTTGCTTCTATTTCGATATACATGGCAACGACGCCATTCACCATTACCTGTTCTAATATTCAAGGCAACGGCGCCTAAGGTCTTCAGTGATCTTAGGCGTCTTTTTTTCGAAAAACAGGTCCGTATATTGAAAAAGAGGACGACAACATGGCATATCTTGCTCCTGCGGAGTTTGCAAAAAAAGTAGTAGATGCGGGTGAATCCAAGCTTCATATGGCAACCCGTGATGTTTTGATTCGTGCCTTTATGGCAGGTGCGATTTTGGCCTTGGCAGCCGTATTTGCAATTACGATTGCAGTGCAAACTGGTGTGCCATTGATTGGCGCATTACTGTTTCCTGTTGGCTTCTGCATGTTGTATTTATTGGGCTATGACTTGCTGACTGGGGTATTTGTATTGACACCGCTGGCATGGCTGGATAAACGTCCTGGCGTAACCTGGGCACGCATTTTAAAAAACTGGGGACTGGTATTTTTAGGTAACTTTACTGGGTGTTTAGTCGTTGCAGTACTGATGGCTGCTGTTTATACCATGGGCTTTGCGACTGATCCGAATCCAGTCGGTGAAAAGATTTCTCATATTGGTGAAGACCGGACCTTAGGTTATGCGGCTTATGGTTTCTCAGGCTGGATGACTATTTTTATTCGCGGCATGCTGTGTAACTGGATGGTGTCTTTAGGGGTGATTGGCGCAATGATGTCAACTACGGTGAGTGGCAAGTTCATCGCAATGTGGATGCCAGTGATGCTGTTCTTTGCCATGGGCTTTGAACATTCAGTAGTAAACATGTTCCTGTTCCCATTTGCCATGATGATGGGTGGTGACTTCTCGATTGCAGATTATTTCCTGTGGAATGAATTACCGGTTGCTTTAGGTAATCTGGTCGGTGGTTTAGCCTTAACAGGTCTGGCACTTTATACCACACACGTACGTACTGGCGCGAAAAAAGAATTCTAATAATGAATCATTTTTAAAGGGATCAATATGATCCCTTTTTTGAGTTTTAAGTATGAAAAAAACATTAAAAGTCGCTATTGGACAATATTCTACGGCTGGTATTAAAGATCAGAATCAGGATTTTTATGGCATCTTTTTACCAGAAGGTCATGTACTGAAGCAAAAAGGTATAGCTTGTGCGATTGCCGACGGGATCGGCAGTAGCAATGTCAGTCACATTGCCGCAGAAACAGCCGTCAGCAGTTTTCTCTCAGATTATTATTCGACTTCGGATGCCTGGAGCACCCAGACTTCAGCAGCACGGGTGATTCGCGCCACAAATTCATGGTTATATGCACAAACTCAACAAAGTCAGGGACGTTTCGATAAAGATCGGGGCTATGTCTGTACCTTATCCGCACTTATTTTAAAGCAGCATCAGGCGCATATTTTTCACGTCGGTGACAGTCGTATTTATCGAATCCGAGATGGTGAAATTGAATTATTAACCCATGATCATCGCGTCTGTCTGTCTTCGACAGAACATTATCTCAGTCGTGCCTTAGGGGTGGATTATCGTATTGAAATTGATTATCAAAGCCTTGAACTAAAAGAAAAAGATGTCTTTCTACTCATGACTGATGGGGTTTATGAGTTTGTTACAGACCAACAATTATTAGATTTCACCTTAGCAGCAGATCACTTAAATCAGCTTGCCAAATTCCTGGTTGAACAGGCTTTAAAACAGGGCAGTGATGATAATTTAAGTCTTCAAGTGCTCCGTATTGAGCAGTTGCCTGAACCAGATCAGTTTTATATGCACCAGGATTATGTCTTTCCACCCCAGCTCAGCAAAGGTGAAGCATTTGAAGGCTATGCCATTGACAAAATCCTGCACCAAAATCACCGCAGTTGCCTGTATTTGGCACACGATCATGATCGGCAACCGCTAGTGATTAAAACTCTGGCAGTAGATTTACAACAAGATGAACAGGCTGTTGAACAGTTTCAACTTGAAGACTGGGTTTCAAAGCGTCTTAAGCACGAAAATCTGCTGCAATGTTATACGCATCAATCAGAGAAAAAATATTTATTCCAGAGTTATGAATATTTGCAGGGAGAAACCTTAGATCGCTGGCTGCATCAACAGAAAAAGCCTTTGCAGATGGAAGATATTCTCCCTATTTTGCAGCAAACAGCATTGGCCTTAAATGCAATGCACCGACTGGAAATGTTGCATCAAGATGTACGTCCTGAAAATGTTATGGTCTTAAACGTTGATAATACACTTAAAGTCAAACTGATTGATTATGGTTCAACTGCTGTACGAGGTTTAGTCGAAATTAATCCTAAACATGTGAATCGGCCACTTGGTACCTTGGCATTTATGGCACCTGAATATTTCATTGAACATTCACCATCCGTGCAGTCTGATCAATTTTCTTTGGCGGCAATGGCTTATTATTTACTGACTAAACAGCTTCCTTATGGTACAGATTTGGCTCGTTGTAATACGCTGAAGCAGCTAAAGAAAGTTCAATATCATTCCATTCAAAAATATCGGCCGGATTTACCACTCTGGTTAGACCAGATTCTAAAAAAGGCACTGAATATCGAGCCGATGCATCGTTATGAGGCATTGACTAAATTGATCCATGATCTGGAACACCCATCCAAGGAATTATTAAAATCCAAAGCTCCTACCATGATTGAACGTGATCCTTTACGTTTCTGGCAAATCAGTTGTGCTGTATTAGGACTTTTACTTTTATTAAGTATTGCATGGCCATTTATTTAAGAAGGTTGGAGTGAATATAAGTAAAAAAATTAGACAGCGTTCTATGCTTTAGGCAACTTGCGTCACTAGTATATTTACGGCAATCAATCCACAACCAGAAACTACAAGAACTATATCATTACGATTTCAACCACCTTTTAAAATGGGAGAGATAAAAACAAAAAGCAAGGAAATACCATGGCGGCTCAATTTCTCCTATCAGCCTTAAGTACCGTAATCATATTGGCATTTACCGGCTGTACAGTTTCATCCAAAACACCTGTAACAGATAGTTATGGCGCTCAGCCGTCTTTACCTGAACCAAAATCAAGACTGTTTCCGGTCGTCAACATTGCCCCTGCAAAAGGTTGGCCTGAAGGTGTCATGCCGACGCCAGCACCAGGTTTAAAAGTGCAAGCATTCGCACAAGGCCTTCAACACCCGCGCTGGTTATATGTATTGCCGAATGGAGATGTACTGGTAGCTGAAACTGATGCTCCACCTAAGCCTGAAGACAGTAAAGGGATTAAAGGTAAAATCATGAAAATGGTGATGAGAAGAGCAGGATCATCCTATCCAAGCGCCAACCGTATTAGCCTGCTGCGTGACAGTAATCAAGACGGCATTGCTGACCAGAAAACGGTATTTCTGCAAAATTTAAACTCGCCGTTTGGAATGACCTTAGTGGGTAATATGCTTTATGTCGCAAATACAGATGCTTTAGTGCGATTCTCTTATCAGCCAGGTATGACCCAGATCAAAGAAAAAGGAACTAATGTATTAGACTTGCCTGCAGGCCCTTTAAATCATCACTGGACGAAAAATGTTATTGCCAATCCTGCAGGCACGAAGCTCTACATTACGGTAGGCTCCAATAGTAATGTGGCTGAAAATGGCATAGCTCAGGAAGAAGGACGCGCCCTGATCATGGAATTGGACCTTTCTACAGGTCAAGCCCGGCCGTTTGCTACAGGCCTGCGTAATCCCAATGGCATGGACTGGCAGCCTCAGAGTGGAGCCTTATGGACTGTAGTGAATGAGCGTGATGAGCTGGGCAATGATCTGGTTCCTGATTATATGACCTCAGTAAAAGATGGCGCTTTTTATGGCTGGCCTTATAGTTATTATGGCCAGCATGTGGATACCCGGGTAAAACCGCAAAAGCCTGAACTGGTCGCGAAAGCAATTAAGCCAGATTATGCATTGGGGAATCATACTGCATCACTGAGTCTGACATTTTATAAGGCTAATTTAATATCCCAATATCGTGATGGTGCACTCATTGGCCAGCATGGTTCCTGGAATAGGAAACCTCATAGTGGTTATAAAGTTATTTTTGTGCCATTTCAAAATGGTCAGCCTTCTGGTCAGCCTCAAGAGGTTCTGACCGGATTTTTAAGCAAAAATGGAGATGCATTTGGTCGGCCTGTGGGTGTAGCTACAGATGCTCAAGGCGCAATATTAGTTGCTGATGATGTAGGGAACGTGATTTGGCGAGTATCACCGAATCAATAAATAAGTAGATGCTAATAAAATAAAAGCCTTATAGTCTCTCCCAAAACTATAAGGCTTAGCGGCTGTAGTCTCTACTTTTATCACTTGCCATCCCAGTAAGTTCGCTGTCTTTCGACTTTATTATCATTGTAATGCGATTATTATCAGCTTTCCTTGCTGACTCTTTATGTGAAACATAATGTCAAAAATTGAGGAAACAGGATATAGAGTATTTGCTCCAATCGATGTAAGCTTAAACTTACAAAAAAATAATATATTTATACAAAAGTTAACATTATGTGAACTTTCCTATATTTTACAAAGGGTTTTATGACTAAAAATAATTTAATTGTAGTAGATAAATAATGTTAAAAAATCATCTTTAAGGTTTTAAACAGCATTAAAATTAAAAGATATGATTTAAGAATCATCTTTTGCTTCAGGTTTGGCAGACAGGGTTCCATGTTATAGAAGATACTTATGAACACTTTAACTAAGGTAATTGATGGATCTGATTTCTCTGCCATATATGTGGTTGGGGATCTGCATGGTTGTTATAGCTTGCTCATGCAAGAATTAGAGAAAGTTCATTTTAATTTTGAGAAAGATCTACTGATTTGTACCGGAGATCTGGTCGATCGTGGTAATGAAAACCTGGAATGCGTTTCATTGCTAAGTCAGCCCTGGTTTTATTGTGTTCGCGGCAATCATGAGGAAATGTGTATCAAGGGCCGTGACGATGCATGGATTCAAGATATGCATGCGCAGAATGGTGGTGAGTGGTTCTATCTTTTATCAACCGAAAAGCAGGATGAACTCAGTGAAATTTTTTCGGTACTTCCTTTGGCCATTGAACTAAACCTAAAACATAAAAAGATTGGCATTTTGCACGCAGATATTGCGCTTAATGACTGGAATATATTTAAAAAGAAAATTGCAAAAGGTGAAAGTAGAATTCCAGGCTTAACTTCAGCATATACCAATGCACTTTGGGGTAGAGGGAGAATTCGCAATCATTCTTATCGCTATGGAACCGTTAAAAATATCGATGAGATCTATCTGGGTCATACGATTGTAAAAGAACATATCCAAATTGATAATTGCCACTATATTGATGTAGGTTCTTCTTATACGAAGAAGTTGTGTGTTGTTAAAATAAATGATGCAAACTAGGTGCTACAGCAAGAGCCAATTGAAAGACACATCAATAATTTTTACCTTTAAAATTAAATTGATAGCTCATTTTTATAAAAGGCGATCTACATTAATTTTTGAATGAGAAACTGTATTTTGTTCTATTTAATTTTGAGTAAGTATTCATACAATTAATTCATCTATAGTGAATTTCTCTCATCTTTTACTGAATTTATATCGTTTTACTCATCTCTAGATTCACGTTTAAATGAAGTTATACAGAAATTTGGCTTTATTTAAAAATTTAGGATAGTGAATCTCCATGGATAATCAATTTACATGCTCAATCAAGCGCATCCGTTTCGATGAAAATTATCAACCAGCAGACAACACACGTTTAACCACAAACTTTGCCAATCTGGCACGTGGTGAAAGTCGACAGGAAAATCTGCGCAGAACTCTGGCCATGATTAATCAGCGTTTTAATTCATTAGCGACAAGTGATAATCCTAAAGGCGACCGTTATTCCCTTGAAATTGACATTATCTCTGCGGAACTTGATGTCGAAGGCCATGGTCAGACTTTCCCATTTATCGAGATGCTGAAAAGTACCGTCATTGATCATAAAACCAATGAGCGCATTGAAGGCATGATTGGCAACAGCTTTTCATCTTATGTACGTGATTATGACTTTAGCGTTGTATTGCCATCCATCAGCGATAAAACTGATGCAAAGCTTGACGACTTTGGTGATTTGCACGGCAAACTTTATCAGCATTTAATTCATTCAGATGTGTTTAAAGCCGAGTTTAAGAAACAGCCGGTGATTTGCCTGAGTGTATCTACCACGAAAACCTATTACCGTACTGCACATGTGCATCCTGTACTCGGTGTGGAATATAAAAATGATGATTATTCACGTACAGATGCATACTTTAAGAAGATGGGCTTAAGCGTTCGCTATTTCAAACCTGAACATGGCAATGCGCCGTTGGCATTCTATTTTGCCGGTGACTTATTGCGTGATTACACGGACTTCGAACTTATCAGTGCGATCAGTACTATGGAAAGTTTCCAGAAGATTTATCGTCCTGAAATTTACAACACCAATTCGCCTGCAGGTTTGATCTATCAACCAAGCCTGAATTATCAGGATTATTCGTTGACACAAATCGTTTACGACCGTGTGGAGCGTAGTCAATTAGCAGTTAAGCAGGGCAAATGGACAGAAGAAAATTTTATTAAGCCGTATAAAGACATTCTTGAAAAGTGGGCCGCAAATTTTACTGTAGATAATGCTCATCAAGAGCATACTGCCTGAATGAAGAAATAAATTAACGAATATAGAGATAGAAGATTAGACATGAGCATTTTACTCCCAACATCTACAGCTGGCAGCTTGCCGAAACCGTCTTGGCTTGCCGAACCTGAGCAACTTTGGTCACCCTGGAAACTGGAAGGCGAGCAGCTCCTTGAAGCCAAGCGAGATGCTTTGAGCTTGTCCCTACATGAGCAACTACAGGCAGGCATTGATATCGTCAGTGATGGCGAACAAACCCGTCAGCACTTCGTGACCACCTTTATTGAACATCTGGAAGGTGTGGATTTCGAAAAGCGTGAGACGGTGCGTATTCGAAATCGCTATGATGCGAGTGTGCCATCCGTCGTGGGTGCTGTCGCTCGCAAGAAACCTGTATTTGTAGATGATGCCAAGTTCTTGCGTAGTCAAACTAAGCAGCCAATCAAATGGGCGTTGCCGGGTCCAATGACCATGATCGATACGCTTTATGATGCTCATTATAAGAGCCGTGAAAAACTGGCTTGGGAATTTGCAAAAATCCTGAATCAGGAAGCACTTGAACTCGAAGCAGCAGGTGTAGATATCATCCAGTTTGATGAGCCTGCATTTAATGTATTTTTTGATGAAGTAAATGACTGGGGCATTGCCACATTAGAACGAGCGCTTGAAGGTCTGAAATGTGAAACAGCAGTACACATCTGCTATGGTTACGGTATCAAAGCCAATACGGACTGGAAGAAAACCTTGGGTTCGGAATGGCGCCAATACGAAGCAGTGTTTCCGAAACTGCAAAAGTCTAAGATCGACATTGTTTCACTTGAATGCCAAAACTCTCATGTACCAATGGATCTGATTGAATTGATTCGTGGCAAAAAAGTCATGGTCGGCGCCATAGATGTCGCAACCAATCAAATTGAAACACCAGAACAGGTTGCAGATACTTTACGAAAGGCGCTTCAGTTCGTGGATGCTGACAAGCTGTATCCTTCAACCAACTGTGGTATGGCACCTTTATCGCGTCAAGTCGCACAAGGCAAACTGAATGCTTTAAGTGCTGGCGCAGCTATTGTTCGTCAAGAACTGACAGCCTGAGTATTCATTTGTCTTAAGAGCTGTATAAGGAATACATGTACTTTTACCGCTCTTCATCAAAGCGATAGTCAATTAGGGATTTAAGAGATGATTGAAGCGACTGACTTTAGAAATGCCATGTCCTTACTCACCACAGCAGTGAATGTCATTACAACCTCGGGTGAGACAGGAATGCATGGTTTTACGGCATCTGCAGTATGCAGCGTGACTGATACACCACCGACATTGCTGGTCTGTATGAATCAGTCATCTCGTTCACATGTGCATTTTATTGAGAACAAAATTTTGTCAGTGAACGTCTTAGGTCCACAGCACGAACAGATTTCTAATGCATTCGCATCCAGCAAATTCAGTTCTGAACGAAGATTTCAATTAGGTTCTTGGACAATACTAAAAACAGGCTCACCTGTACTAGGCGATGCATTAGTGAGTTTTGACTGTGAAATCGAGAATATCCAGCAAGTAGGGACACATAGTATCTTTATGTGTCGAGTGGTTGCGATTCAACGGAGCGAACAAGATCAGAGCCTGGTGTATTTTAATCGTACTTACCATTCGGTTGGACAGTTAGAATTTGCTTGAATGAAAATGAGAAAAATGACAATAAGATAATGTGGATTTTCTCATTTTTAAGATTTGTATCGAATTTAACAAATCAAAAGCAATCGATATTCACCCTCATTTTCAACCGGAGCCCGATGTACACAAGGTAGGGCTCTTTGGGCTGGATGATCGACTGCCAATCGCCAAAGATGTCCCTGACCTAAATTTACAGGTTTTGCATTAGGCTTAGGTTGATAATGCAGATCAAAGAAATACTCTTCCAGAAAACCTTCAAATCCGGCTTCTGGGCCATCATATAATTCTTTCAGCTTTGCCCTGATTTCTGGAATCAGAATCTTTTGTTCCACCTGATCATTAGGCAAGATATCGCTTGCAGCACCATGATAGGTACATAAGAAAGTATCTGTTTCAATCGGAGAGCGATCGACATGGAATGAATAGACATCTGTAGTAATGAAATCGAGCTCATTATCCCGTTCATAGCATTTGAGCAGATTGAGTGAAGGGGAAGCGCCGTAGTCAGTCAGTAGCTGTATATCTTCTAAGATAATCTTTCTTGCCAGATGACCGCTTTCTGACAGCTGGAGTTTCATAAGATCATCAATTGAAACTTCAGTCATATTTTCCTGTAAATGAAGCTTATTCACGATCTCGGCAAAATCACCCGCTAAATTTCTAGACCAGCAAATCGCATTCATCGCACCCTTAAAATCCGAATTAACGAGTTCTGAAAAGTTTGAGACTACACGAATTTGTTTATTGCCTGAAAATTGATTATGCATGCTTAAGTGAAATGACTTATGAACTATGCCTAATATTACCCTTAGATTCCTCAAAATAACTTTATGAGCTCATAAAAAAAGAGATTTTAAAACCTAAAATCTCTTTCCTTTCACAGTATCTTAATTTTCAGCTTGTGCTTTGGCTGTAATATTACTTTTATAGATAAAAAATAGTGCAACAGCTAATAGGGCAATTGCTGCTAGTCTGGATCCATCTAAATGAATCACCGGATTATTCAACCATCCAAAATGATCGATGAGCAGACTCATTAATAACTGGCCACTAATGACGGCGACAGTGGTGGCAGCAGCGCCCAGTCTAGGCATAGCAAATACAATCGTAAGCATATAGGCCACGCCAAAAAATGCACCTGTTAATTGCCATCTTGGTGCGGTAAATAAATTCAATGCATGGTTGGGTTCAAGAAAGAAAGCGATTAAAAAGCTGATCAGAGCGCCTAAGACAAATGTCAGCCATGAGCTTTCCAGTACACCAACTTTAGCACCTAGACGACCATTAATTGAAGATTGAGCACATAAAACTGCTCCGCCAAAAATAACGACTAATAACATTATATAAATCATGGAGAAGCTTCCTTATTGAATAAGCCATAATGCAGCTAAAATAGCTACCAGCGCGCCAATACGATATTTGTCTACAGCCCATTTATGGCTACCTAACAAACCCCAGTGATCAATAATAAGACTGGTTGCAACCTGGCCAAACAGGATGCCCACCATGGTCAGGCCAACGCCAATATGAGGTGTCGCTACAGTTAAAGCCACTACATATATAGGGCCTAATATACCGCCAGTCAGTTGCCACCGTGGCTGCTTGAACATGAGAGAAAGCTTTGGACGGCTGAAGATCAACCCCAAGGTTAAGAGCAGTGATCCGATCGCGAAAATTCCCAAGGTCGCCCAGAAATGCCCAATTTCTTCCCCGAGTGGACCCAGTAAACCCGCTTCAACAGATAACCCCATACCTGCAAGAACGACTAATGGGAAAATCCACAACTGTTTCATATATGCTTTCCAAAGGAAGAAAGCAACGAATTATATTCTCTTATTTAAAAGCTACAATTCCGCAATTTTTCAAAACATAATTGCTATTATGACAATAATAAAATGATTGAATTAAATTCAGGGATAGATCAAGTATGCAACTCAATGCATTACGCTATTTTGTGATGGTGGCAACGACAGGCAGTTTTTCAGCTACGGCAAAGCATTTTCAGGTTCCATCTTCCTCAGTATCTCGTTTTATTTCCAAACTTGAACAGGAAATTGGGCAACAACTTTTTTATCGTAATACACGCTCTGTTCGGCTAACTGACATAGGAGAAAAGTACTTTGTGCAAATTAAGGAAGTGCTTGATACGCTAGATCTGGCCAATGAAGAAATTTCTGGTAAAAATGCGATCAGAGGGTTAATTCGTATCAATACAGCGGTTGCGTTGGGAAGGCTACATATATCGCGTATAGTGAATAAATTGCATGATAGCTATCCGGATCTTTCAGTCGAGCTGATCTTGACGGATACTTTTATTGATCCTGTACAAGAAGGCGTAGACATTGCGATAAGGATTGGCTCATTACAAGATTCAGCATTAATTGCACGCAAGGTCTGTGATCAACAATATGTGCTGTGTGCGAGTCCTGCATATCTTGGAAAGTATGGAACTCCACATTCCCCACACGAGATTCAGAATCATCAATGTCTGGTATATAAGGGCGTTTCCGGAAGCCAACGCTGGTATTTCCGTCAGCAAGAGCATGACACTCCGGTTTTAATTGAGCCACAAGGGCCTTTAAGAAGTAATAATGCAGAAGTCCTGGTAGATGCGGCATTGGAAGGACGGGGGATTGTATTATTTCCAACCTGGATTTTTACGGAAGACTATTTCAAAACCCATAAACTGGTTCAACTTCTTCCTGACTGGATCAGTACAGTAGAGCCTTATTCTATAGGGATTCATCTGGTTTCTCCTGAAAACAGAATTCGTTCGCAAAAGGTTAGAACTGTGCTTGATTTCATTTTAAAAGAAATTGGAGATCCGCCGTACTGGGATAATATTCTTAAGTTTTAAAATTTTTATGATCCAATTATAAAAAGCTTAATTGGTTTCTTAGTTATCTTTTTTGATCAAGAAGGATTCTAAGGAAGAGCTAAGATGAAAAGCATAAAATGGAAGAACTTATATGATTTCAAATTTCTAACTTTAGATTTTATCTACGCATTGCAATTGTAAAATTCTTAAATTTCCTTAAATGTATCTGCATTATTGCTATAAATCCAAAATTAAAATAAAAAAGCCTATCTCATTCGAAATAGGCTTTTTTACCTCTGAGGAATCTTCTCACCATTTAATTCAGTAAGAATACTATGGCTTAAAGACTGATAATCATATTATGAGAATATGAATAGTTTTTCAAACATAATTTAAATTTTATTTGATTAAATTATTACGAATATCACTGGTGCTTTCAGGATGGTGGAGGAACTTATTTTCAATAATCTGTGCTTTCTCCTGAAGAATTTGTACTAATTTTTCCAGATTTACGAAATCAAATCTATTCTTTGAAGCTAATAAAGTAAGCGCTAAGGGCGGTTCTTTAAGAGAGAATTTAACTGGTACAGACAAACCTGCAACTTGAGGATCAAGTTCACCACTAGAATAATAATACCCCTGTTTTTTGATCTTTCTCATTTGTTCCAGAAAAGCGGTTTCATTCTGCACAAATCCTACTTCTGCAAATGCATCTGCATAACGTTGGTAATAGTCAAGCAACGCTTGTTTCGGTAAATGTGCCATGATGACTTTTGAAGATGAACCTACATAGACAGGACGTGGACAACCGCGTCCGAATGAAAGCAGATGTGCATTTTTAAAGACTTCGTCATGTAAGTCGATACAAGAATCGTAATTGAGATGAGTCAATATACAAGAGAACTCAGTCCGTTCGACGATTTCCTGCATAAAGGGAATGCTGATCTGAACCAAAGGATCAGTTTTTCTTGAAATATAATCCAGAACAGCAATTTTCGAACCCAGCGTATAGTCACCGGATGTGCCACTGATTCGCTGTAATAATTCAGCCGATACCAATTCTTTTAAATAGCGATAACTGGTAGGTTTGGAGAGGTTTAATTCTTCACTGATGATATCTACATTAATCACTGAACGTGATAACGAAAATAGATCGAGAACCGTAAGAATTTTTCCAAAACTTGCTTGCGCCATAAAAAAAACCTGAAGTGCTGACTATTGAAAAAGGTGATGACTCACTTTAGCTTAAAAGAGGGTAGTAGAGGCAACTATTTACCTAAAATTCTCGGATAATGAGGATATAGGAAGAAAAGAGATAAATATTCAGCTTAACGGCCTATGCAATGATAAAAATCATACTTATTCTCATATAGAGATATTTTTATTGACAATAAAGCGTTTATTTGAAAAAATTACTTACACAAATATCCAATGATGAATAATTAAGCAAAGCATTATCTTTTGCTTTTTATATTTTCATCAGACAGTTTCAGTTTAATCAGCTGAATATTCTAATTTTATAGACTTTCAACAAGTAAAAATTTTGTCACTAAGTTCTTTGGGCTTGGTGGGCAGGTTATTTGCTTTAGAAAATAAAATAAGCTCTTAGAGAGAAACCATGCTGCTTATAAAATCTTTACTCGCATTTCGTCCAAATAAAATGGACTGGATTTTTGCGACTAAAACGTTTGTGGCTGGTATTTTGGCGCTCTACGTTGCGTTGAGTTTGGATCTTGCTTATCCGATTTGGGCTATTGGCACAGTTTTCGTTATTGCCAATCCTTATACGGGAATGACCGCTTCAAAAAGTATCTATCGTGTACTAGGTACTTTATTAGGCGCAATTGTGGCAGTTGCAGTTATTCCTTGGCTAATCAATACCCCGTGGTTGTTTACGCTGTTTTTATCCTGTTGGGTTGGTCTTTGCTTATATTTCTCTCTGCTTGATCGTACACCGCGCAGTTATATACTGATGCTGGCTGGATATACGACAGTCATCATCTGCTTTAATATCATTTACTTTATTGATACTGCTTCATTATTTGATATGGCGGTAGGACGCTTTTTGGAAATTACTATTGGCGTCGTTTGCAGCGCGATTGTGACGACGACCATATTTCCAATGCATATTGGCCCCGCAGTGAAAAGTCGTGTCAGTAAAACCTTAGCGGATACTCAGCAGATTTTTAATAAAATTCTATTGGAACCACGTCAAGATCAGAACTATACAAAAGCTTTAAGCCAATTGGCTGCAGATATTGCAGATATTCATGTCATGGCTGTGCATTTAAGCTATGAAAAGTCAGCTCTACAAGGAATGACCAAACCACTGCAGGAAATGCTGAACCAGATCACAATGCTGGTGAGTAATTTGGTGGCGATGTCTGAACGCATGCAACAGTTAGACTTCATTGATACAGGATATCGCCAGTCATTAGCAGATTTACATTCCAAAATTAATACATATCTAACAGATGAACATCTATTGAAAGAGTCTGAATTGAATCAGCTTCCTACTGATTTTGAAATAGATTTCCTAAAAATTTTTGAACATTCAAAAGATGATCAAATTGTAATATTGAAAAGCTTGAAAATGGATATCCGTCATTTCATTCAGAATATCCATGCAATTAAGTTGATCTGGCAGCGAATCCAACAGGGGGATACTTCACTGCCTGAAATGATTGTTCCACTTACTACAAACTATCCAACTTTACATCGTGATCATGGCGTAGCAGTGCGGGGCGGGGTTTCTGCATGCCTCACAGTTTTTATTGCTACTGCCTTTTGGATCTTAAGCGGCTGGAAAGCAGGATTTATGCTGGCTGAAATGGCTGCAATTAGTGCTTGTATATTAACGGCGCTGGATAATCCGGTGCCTGCATTGAAGCTGTTTATTCGTAGTAGCTTATATGCTTCGATCGTGATCTTCATATATGCCTATGGAATTTTTCCAAATATTATAGAATTCTGGCAGTTAGCACTTGTACTTGCACCATTCTGCATATATTGCCTGATGCTTTTTTTGCATCCACCCTTGGTTGGAATTGGTTTGCCGTTGTTGATGGGTACGATCATGGGGCTGAATTTTCAGAACCGTTATACCCTGAATCAAATTTCTTTCTTCGATGCAGCGATTGGTACAGTGATCGGGCCAATCATCGCTGTATTTATTATCCATATGATCCGTGCAATGTCGCCAGATATAACCGTACAGCGCATTTTGGCTATTCATAATCGAGCCATTCGTCAGGCACTGTATATTCCTTATGGGGTACGGTTCCGTATTCATTTACGTACAATGATTGACCGCATCGGGGTA
Organism: Acinetobacter sp. YH12241; assembly: GCF_013417535.1. Classification (NCBI taxonomy): domain Bacteria; kingdom Pseudomonadati; phylum Pseudomonadota; class Gammaproteobacteria; order Moraxellales; family Moraxellaceae; genus Acinetobacter; species Acinetobacter sp. YH12241. Next base: position 40,384 of record NZ_VPDQ01000019.1, read on the forward strand.
TTAAATACTAAAGCAGTAGAATCTGAAGATCTGAAAAATAAAATCAATCAAGCACTCATTGAATCCAGCGCCATCGTGGATCTGGCACGGTTACAGGAACTCATACTCAAGTTACCTGAACAGCAGCTTTTGACCCGGCAACTCGAAGATCTTCAAATACAGCTGGATGAATATTTTCGTGCCAAAGAAATTGGACAAAATTATGATGCTGCCTTCACACAGTTAATTAACAACATACAGGCTCTAGAAGCAGATCTCATCATGCAGGAACATACAGATGTTGTAGAACGGCTGCATATTTCACTCAACAATATTCGTAGCAGCTTATGTCATATCAAGACACCGCCAAGATATGCAGGCACAGGAGATTAATACATGGGAGAGCTGAATATCTATGGTGTGTATGTGCCGATTTTATTGATTCAAGCTGTGATTGCCTATGTACTGCTCAGAATCTTGATGAAGTGGCTAGATAAACTAGTCGCAAATGACTGGATCATCATACCGAATATTTTCTATTTATGCACTTACGTACTTTTGCTGGGCGCCGTCCATTGGGCAGGCTTATTACTATGAGGTCTGATATTAAAATGATTGAGGAAAACCGTATATGACATCTGTCAATTTACGCAAATATTTGCGACCTGTACTTTTGACGGTAGTGGCTGTTCTCGCCATTTTAGTGATTCGACATATCTGGAATTATTATAATTCTGAGCCATGGACGAGGGACGGGCGTGTACGTGGTGATGTAATTCAGGTGTCATCAGATATTTCAGGCCTGGTCACAGAAGTACTGGTGCAAGATAACCAGACTATTAAGAAAGGGCAGCCTCTATTTAAAATTGATGTTGAACGTCAAGAACTGGAAGTTGAAGAGACTCGTGCGGATCTTGCGAAAGCAAAAGCAGGTTTAGCACAAGCTGAGGCTGAACTGGCAAATGCTAAAGCCAATGTAGTGAAATCCCAGGCGAGTATTCATCTGGCAGACAAGAATGCGATGCGTTATTCAAGTTTAATGGATGGTGCTATTTCAAAACAGGAACAGGATCAGATTTTTGCTGCACGAGATGAATCACATGCCGAGCATGAGCAATCCTTAGCTGCAATCGAACAGGCCAAAGCGAATATCGAACAGCAAAAGGCATTAATACAAGTCGCTGAAAATAACCTCAATCTCGCGCAACTTAATTTACATCGTTCAGAAGTTGTTGCTCCGGCAAATGGGACATTATCAAATTTTGAATTAAAAGAAGGGAACTATGTCAAAGTTGGCCAAGCGGTTGCAGCATTACTAGATCGCAAACAGCTCTATGTAGTGGGTTATTTTGAAGAAACAAAACTAGATAAAATTTACGTAGGGGCACCTGCCACCATTCAGCTGATGGGTGATTCGCAAAAACTTAAGGGCCATGTGCAAGGTATTGCCTCGGGGATTGAAGATCGCGAACGTACTGCTGGTTCAGGTCTTTTAGCGAATGTGAATCCAACCTTTAGCTGGGTACGTTTAGCCCAACGCGTCCCTGTTAAGATTATTCTGGATGAGTTACCTAAGAATGAACTTGCCTTTGTTGCAGGGCGAACAGCAACAGTGCATATAGAAAAGCAAGAAAAATAAACTGTCCTGTAATTCAATAACACAAGGTTCTTGACGAAAAGAGAACCTTGTTATGAATCCTGATTTAAAAAGATCAAATAGCTATATAAAAATAGTAATAATAAGAAGTATGTAATTTGACCATTAAATTACCTTGTCATTACATTTTTATTGACCATTTGTTCAAATTTTTATATTTTCATATGGAATTTTTTTAAGCAGGAGGAAATTTTTATTATGAATGATGTAAGGCTTTTATATGTAAGTAAGTTCAAAGATGAGAGATATTCTACCTCTGAACTTTATAATATTTTAACAGAAGCCTTAGAATTTAATGAGTTACACAAAATCTTTGGCGCACTCTATTTCGGTAATAATTATTTTGTCCAGTGTTTGGAAGGCACTGAAGAAAGTGTAAAAGACCTTTTCTATAATCGAATAGTTAAAGATCCACGCCATAAGAACTGTGAAATTCTTTCTTATGAACTAATCGACTTCTATCTTTTCTCTAGTTGGCACATGAAGTATGCCAATGTTCATAATGATCTCATTGAGTTCTTTATCAAGAATCATCATGATGGATTTAACCCTTATCTCCTGGATTCAGATACTATTCCTGCTTTTATAGAATTACTCAGACAGCACGAAGATGATTTATACAAAGCCCAAGTGATGGCTTAGTCAAATTAAGATGTAACATGTGATATGTTAATTTAAAAAAATTGCTATATTACATGTTATATTTATAATTTTAAGTTATTGAAATTTATAGAATAATTAAATTTTTAGTTTTAAAAAATAGAGATGGTTAACCGTCTCTATTTTTTAATAGATTTAAAATTCCGAGGCAACTTAAATAAATTCCAGCACTTTAAGTCTCAATATTTAAAATATTTCCTGATTACATATTTCTATTCTTGAAATAAAATCGAGAGGCATAGTTAGTCTTTCAGCCGTTATTGTTTCGAAATGAACCCAGATAGCTGCGTCTCTATTCTCAAAACTAATACTTACAAGCTTAACCAAGTCATAGGGTTCAACATTGTGAGTCAAGATAATATTATAAAAGTGATCTGAGCGTACGTAAGAGATAAGCATTTGATGAATAGCTACTTGTTCATCGCTACTTAGCTCACTATATTTACTTAGTTCAGGTAAATCATGTTGTCTGTTCACTTTAGTCCTTATCAATCTTCAAGTTTTTTTATAGAGGACCAGAATTTTATCAATTTAGACAGGGCAGCATTTAGTTGTTTTGTATAAATAATTGAACTTTTTATGAATGATGCTGAACAACAACGCTAGCCAGATTAAAGCGCACACTATAATTAAAACTGTAACTATAAGAGCGTAGAAAACAATGTCTCAAATAAAAATTTATGCTTTAAATAAAACAATCGAACTACATAGAATAGAACTGAGTAAAGCTATTCATCAAGCTTTAGTCAAAGAGCTAAATTGTCCCGAGAAAAGATTTTTCAACGATTTATACCTTATAGAGTCTGAAAATTTTATTTACTCAAAGGATCGATCCAGATCTTAGATCATTATCGAGATTTGAATGTTTGAAGGAAGAACAAAGAGACCAAGAGAGTATTTATTTAGGCTTTATTTAAAAATATAAGTCATTTATGTGGGATTAAATCCAATGATATTGAAATAACTATATTTGAAACTCCTAAAGAAAACTGGGGTATTCGAGGAAAAATTGCGGATGAGCTTCATCTAGGTTATGAGGTAAATATTTAGGTAATTTATATAAAGAAAACCTTCAAACTAATCTTAATATCTACGTTTAACACGACTAGGATGAAAAAGACATATTAACTAATTGGTGAGTGCTACATACAGAAATAGGCCATATGCATAATATCCTATTTAACATAATATACATTATACGAAATGTATTATATATTAGCTTCAAATAGAAATGTCCGCCTTAGATTCGCACTTATTGCTTATCTTAGCGGACATTCACATGTGAACATGAATCTTGAATAAATTAAGAAAGCTTAAATCAGATTTAAATTAAAACTCTTTTGTCACGCTTAACCCAGCACTCCAGTTACGACCTTCTGCAGGTTCATAGAAACGACCATTGCTTTCGTTGACAATGACTGAGCCTGAATAATCCTTATCAAACAGATTATCTACGCGTGCAAACGTTTTTACAGACAAATCTTTGACATTCCAGTTATAGCCTACATTAGCCCCAGCCACTGTATAACTTGGTGCATATTGTGAGTTAATGTCGTTAACATAAATTCGGTCTGAGTAACGTACATCGAGACCTGCATTAAAACCATTTTCAGGTTTCCAGCCTAGACTGATAAAAGCCTGATTTTTAGCAATCCCGGGAATATAGTTTCCTGCAGCAACTCTAGATACTACAACTTCTCCCTTGTCATCAAAAAGCTCTGGTATATCTGCATCAAAAGTTGCATCGATATAGCTATAGCTGGCTTGAGCTGCCAGATCACGCCAGAGGTCTTTACTCCAAGATAGCTCTAATCCTTTTCTTAGAGTTTTATCTGCATTACGAAACGTTGAGCGCCCGCCATCACTTCCCGCAGAAACAATGTCATTTTTGGTTTGAGTCTGAAATGCTGCTAAGGTCATATCACCGAAGCGATTCGCAGATTTTAATCCCAGTTCATAAGTTTCACTTTCAGCCGCTTTTAAGCTTAATACATCATTGCTGCCATCAGCCGGATAAGCCATTTCGGTAAATGTTGGTGTTTCAAAACCTTGTGCAAAGCTTGTATAAGTCACTAATTCAGGAAGAATTTTCCAACTTAATGCAACTGAAGGCAGTACTTGCTCATAAGTCGTTTTACCTGAATTATCGCCATTGCTTAGGTAACGGTCTTCAGATTTAAAATGCACATTGCTATAACGCAAACCAGCATCTAAAGTCCAATCTGGCGCAAAGTTATAAGATGCTTGAATATAAGGATCTGCATTCCAAAGCGTATTATCTTCATTACGACGGAGTTCACCTTTAATGCCTAAAGTATTGCCGACAAAGTTTTGATAGCCTTTGCGGTCTTCGGTCATACCATCTACAGCCACACCAGCAATCAATTTAGTGTTTTGTAAAATATCTGTTCCGGTCCAGCGAAGATCTGCTCCATAAAACTGACGATCAAAATCAATGACACCACCAGCATGATTTGGGCCACTTTGTGCTGTACTTGGAATAGATTGATATTGAGTGACTTCACGCTGCCCCCAATACGCCATACCGTACAATTCATGCTGATCATTGATCGGCTTGTTCCAGGTTAATCCAGTTTGAAATTGCTCAATTTCTTTACGTGCATTATATAGCAGTACATTTGCTGCCACCTGTTTAGGATTTGCTCGCCATTGTTCACGTGTTAAACCACCTGGATCATCTGCTGTAATTTTGACATAGTTATTGACCCAGTTAATTTTAGAGCCATCGTCCAGATCCCAAGTCAGCTTGGCATTGTTCAGTACTTTATGTGCACCACTATGATCACGGAAACCATCGGTATCAAAATAAGATGAACTGATGATATAGCTTGGTTCAGAAGCATTTTCTGAACCACCTTGTAGCACCAGGTTCGTTTGGCCTTTATTCTGACTGCCACCCGAATATCCCAAAGTGACTGAATCAGGTCCCTGCCCTTCACGGCTTTGTGTCAGGATGGTTCCGCCAGAAGAATTACCATATAGCGAAGAAAATGGCCCACTCAGCACTTCAATATGATCCAAGCTATTCAGGTCAATATTCGAGGTTTGCCCCTGCCCATCCGGCATAGTCGCAGGAATACCGTCTACATATAAACGTACTCCTCGCACACCGAAAGTCGAACGTGCACCGAAGCCCCGCATTGATATCTGTAAATCCTGAGCATAATTTTCGCGGTTATTCAGCTGCAAACCCGGCACCCCTTTTAAGGTTTCAGACAGGTTTACATTTAAGCTATTTTGTTGTTCCTGATTCAGATAATAGGCAGATGCCGGTGTTTCTAGAATGGTACGGTCTGTACGGGTTGCTTCAACCACAATGGGAGCCAGTCGCTGTACCTCTGTAACCGGTTCTTCCGCATAAATTCCTTGACTGATACAAGCAATCAGACAGGATAAAGTCGATTTCATCGGCAACCGCGTGGTATGAAGATGCATAGCTAATATTCCTGATATCTGGCATTCACTCATGCCATGGGAGTTCAAACGTTTTAAAAGTGTCTTATTAATTTTGAAGACTCAGCATCTGCATAAGATCAAACTGAATACTTGCAGGAAAGCCGAGCTAAAGGTTCATGATTTTCTAATCAAGCTTTATTGTCATAACAGCCTGTATTTTGCATAAAAAAGCCTGACGAATCAGGCTTTTTTACTTAACTATAAAACTTCATTATTTATTGTCAGGTAGTGCATAGGCAACCAAAGAATCACCCATTTTGGTACCGAAGGAACCGTGACCACCCGCCATAATCACAACATACTGCTTACCATTGGCTTCATAAGTCATTGGCGTCGCTTGACCACCTGCAGGTAGACGACCTTTCCACAGCTCATCACCATTAGTTACATTGATCGCACGAATGTAGTTGTCTTGAGTTGCACCAACAAACATCACATTACCCGCAGTCGAGATTGGACCACCTAACATCGGTACACCCATTTTGAATGGAGGCAATGGAATACCTGGCATACTGTCACGGATGGTACCAATACGACGTTTCCAAGCGATCTCATGATTGGTCAGGTCAACACCAGCCACATAACCCCATGCAGGTTGCTTACATGGCAAGCCGAATGGAGACAGGAAGGCACTGATTTCTACGCCATAAGGCACGCCATACATTGGTTGTACGCCCGCTTCTGTACCTGCACCTTTGGCAGTTTGCTCACGGTTAGGATCAGCAGGAATTAAGCGAGTCACGAATGGCAAACCAATTGGATTGGTCAATGCAATTTGACGATCTGGGTTGACTGACATACCGCCCCATTCGAATACACCGAGGTTACCTGGGAACACCAACGTACCATTTTCAGATGGAGGTGTATAAATACCGTCATAGTTTAATTTCTTGAACGATACACGACACATCAACTGGTCAAACATAGTGGCACCCCACATGTCTTTATCAGTCAATTTATCTTTAGGTGCCAGGTTAAAGTCAGAGAATGGTTGAGTTTTTGAATACCACTCGCCTTTAGTTTGCGGACCGCGTTTTACTGACTGAGGTACTGGTTTTTCAGTAATCGAAACGATCGCTTCACCTGTACGACGGTCTAACACAAAGGCATTACCGGTTTTGGTCAGCACATAGATCGCTGGAACCATGTTCCCGTTTTTGTCTTTGATATCAGTCAATGTCGGTTGAGCTGGTACATCCATATCCCAAAGGTCATGATGGGTCGTCTGGAAGTTCCAGATCAATTTACCAGTTGACGCATTCAGTGCCAGCATAGAGTTTGCATAACGCTCGTCTAGCTCAGTACGGTGACCACCGTAGATATCCGGTGTGCCTACACCTGTTGGTACATAGACGATATCCAACTGTGCATCATAAGCCAATGGTGCCCATGCGTTTGGTGAGTTATTTACGAATTTTTGACCAGGAGCTGGAATCGCGTTTGGATCTTCTGCGCCAGTATCAAATACCCATAATAATTCACCGGTATTTATGTCATAACCACGGATTACACCTGAAGGTTCTTCAGTCGAGTAGTTATCCGTTGTTGAACCCGCGATAATGATGGTTGTACCTGTGATCACTGGAGGTGAAGTCGGGTTATAACCGCCTGGATATGGAAATGGCATGTCTTTTTGCAGATCAACTTCACCATTGTTACCAAAGTCAGAACATACTTTACCAGTAGTCGCATTCACTGCGACCAGACGTCCATCATTGACCGGTAAGATCACTTTCTGAGGACATTCAGCAGAAGTTGTTGAACGTGCAGCCAGGCTGCTTTCAAAACCTGCAGTATTGTTCGCATCATAATAAGATACGCCACGACAAGTTAAATGCTGGAAGGTATTGTCCGCTTTCAGTTTAGGATCGAAGCGCCATTTTTCCTTACCAGTCGCAGGATCAAGTGCAATCAGATATTGGTGAGTTGAACACATGAACAGGTTGTTCCCCACTTTAATTGGAGTCACCTGATTGGTGGTTTCACCAGAGTCTTTATCTGTTTTAGTATCGCCAGTACGGAATTCCCAAGCCAGTTCAAGATCTTTTACGTTTTCAGAATTGATCTGTTTTAATGGAGAATAACGTAAACCTGACTGAGTACGACCATAAGCAGGCCAGTCTTCATCGGCAATACCTGGAATAGATTGATGGACTGCAGGTTGCTGTGATGTTAATTCGCCACGGATTTCCTGTGGGTCATTAAATACAGAATAAATCATGACAGCAATCGTAATTGCCAGCGAGCCAGTCAGCGCCATTTTTGCAGCTTTGCTGTCACCAAAACCACGAGTCACTGCAGGAATCAGCAGGGCCAGACCGAATAGGCCTAAAATATCCAGACGTGGTGCCAGTGCAAAGAAGTCTGAACCCACTTCCCAAAGCCCCCATACCACTGTACCAAGGACCAATACTGCATAAACAATAAGAGCTGTGCTTTTACGTTTTTGTAATAACACGGCTGTCGCCAGGAAGAACAGACCGGCAATGATGTAGTACCAAGACCCACCAAGTGTTGCCAGATATATTCCTCCAAATAGCAGAACCAAACCGAAAATGGCAGCAATAGCTGCCAGAATCGTTTTCAGTACTGAACCTGAAGACGAAGTATTCATATTGAACACCTTTTTTTTGATTTCTTGAACGTCTAAGCACTTAAGCGGCATAGACACCATATTGTTAAGTTCTTAGTTATAAATACATGAATACTTGGAGTATCAGTTCATCAATGCCCCAAAGTAATGGAAGAATCAATTGTGTATTTGCAACTAAAAACTCCGATTAGAACGACGTATTAAACTTGATTCCGCCTACCCAGACATTTTCACCGTCTTTATATGCGCCGACATGATGGACATATTGCAGGTTTGGACGGATGGTTAGCCAGTTAGTTGCATGAATGCCGTAATAGATTTCCGCATCGACTTCTTCACTACGGTTACCCAATACATCATTGTTCATATTGATGCGTGCAACACCCAAAGCGATTTCATCCTGTGGGCGGGCATTCATCGCACCTTTGTAGACAAGACCGACATTTTGCATATCACTAACTTGGTTGGTTTTAGAGTCATGAACAGTGACGTTCACGAAACCGCTTAAACCTCGTGATGTATCCCCTTGATGTGAAGTCAGCTGTTGCTTAGCTACAATCCACCCCCCGTGATGATGACCATTTTGGGTTTGTTCATCTTGTGGAGTCACGCCATCAAATATTTTGGCATCAGCGGTACTGTAGTAATAACCGGCACGATATTCACCTGGCAGTTTTTGCTCACCCAGTTTCGGTGTCCAGACCACTTCTGCAGGAATGATCGCGCCTTTAGATCCGTCTGTGCTCAGGTTAAAGCCTTTGCCGCGTTCCAGATTCTCAGGGTTATATTCATAGACACCGACCTGGGTATAAACTTCCGGGGTAACGTTATATTTAACCCGCGCAGCCCATTGAGAAACCGGCCAGTTATACCATTGATCCCCTACCCAGTTACCCACTTGTGAACCGCACAATGCCAGATTCTGGAAGTCACAATCAAAACTGTTAAAGTCTTCACCTTCACCAAAACGTCCGACTTTTACATCCAGTTTTTGATCCAAGAATTGTTTCTTGATCCAGAAATCTGTTAGACGCCAAGTTTGACCGCGACCCCATACTTCCTGAACTGAACTTAAATGTCCTGTAAGCGCATCAGAAGTATTCGAAAGGTTGCGACCATCACGATGAGTTACTGTAATTTGTGCTTCAGTGTCTTGCCAGCCAGCAATTTTTTCCAGATCCAGATGAGCACCCAGGTTTAACTGACCTGTATATTCTGTGCCATGGCTATTTGAGCGTTTCGCGTCAAGTAAAGTCGCCATTTCACCTGTATATCCAAAGCTAAAATCATAGCCCTGCTCTTGAAGCTGGATACGTTGACCATTCCAGTCACCCAACATCCACGGACTTTCTGCACTAAATGCATCAGCGGCCTGAGTAGTTGTATTTGCCAATAGCAATCCAACTAAGGATGTATAGACAGCCTTAGATAAGGGAGAAATAGACATTAAATGCTTCACCTTAATCACGTTTTTACTAAATATAGTACACTCATTTAATTTTTTAGTTTCAAATAATGAAGGAAAAGTATTAATAATGTTATGAAGTTTAGCTAATCTAATTCTTTTGTTAATTTTAATTTAAGAAAATTTTAAATTTTAAATTCAATAATTTAAGATAAAATAAATATAATATTAATAAAAATAATACTACCTATAAATATTTTTTCTACATCAGTTCTTTTGTACAAAAATTTACCAATTCGAATTGCGTAATAAAAAAATATTTGGTCTTTTGCTCATTTTATATACTAAAACTTGATGGTCATTGCCGTTCTATTCTTGGGTTTCTTAGCGAGGAAAATTGAGAAAAAACTAGATCTATATAGGTACTTAAACCCATTAAATAAGATAAAGAGTGATATCTGCTAAATAAAGTTTAAATATATGTAAAAATTATAATTATTGGCTATTCATATTAGATTATAGATGTATATCTTGTTTAATTCTTTCTATCAATAACCCGAATCCTGCTTAAGCCGATGACTTCATAATTTGAATTGTTGGCTTATTTTTATGGATCAGTTGACATGCACACAAGGACGCGTAAATCCCTCCTAGAAATCCATGAACACTACGTGCTTTGCTTGTCACTAAATTGTACTGACCTTTCAATAAACTGAATAAAGTCTCTATCTTATTGCGCTGTTTTAAGTG